>JAVBYL010000215.1 GCA_030824035.1 Humidesulfovibrio sp. | reverse complement strand
CTAGGCAGCACTAAACAGGCGCGCCAGAATGATCCCCGCGCCCACGGCCAGGCACATCCACACCCCGGCCTTCACCGCGCCCGCGGCCGCGCTGTCGTACTGCACGGCGGCTATCTCCGTCTCCGGGGTCAGCACAAAGCGGCCAAACCGATACAATTCCGTGAGCAGAGGGATCATGTCGACCTCCTGGGGCCTGGGCTTTACCTGGGGCGCGGGCCGTGGCATGTAGAGCCCACCCGCGCATGCTTCCTTCATTGTTGAGCCAGTCTTAGCAGCGCCGGAGCGCCGGGGTCCAATCGCAATGCCTGAACTACGGGTTCAGGAATCGTGATGCCCCAAGCGCGGCATTATCAGGTATTCGAATCGCCGGAGGAAGGGCATGGAACTGTACCAGTTGCGCACCTTTGTGGCTGTGGCCGAGGAAGGCCACCTCACCCGCGCGGCGGAACGGCTGTTCATCAGCCAGCCCGCCGTCTCCGCCCATGTGAAGGCGCTGGAGGAGGAACTGGGCGTGGTGCTGTTCACGCGCACCCCGCGCGGCATGCAGCTCACCCGCGAGGGCGCGGCCCTGCGCACCCAGGCCGAAACGGCGCTCAGAAGCATCGGCGACCTGCTTTCCCAGGCGCGCGGCCTGCGCGAGAACCTCACCGGCCAGCTGCGCATAGCCCTGAACACCGACCCCGACCTGCTGCGCATGCGGCAGATGGTGGACCACCTGCGCGCCACCCACCCCAAGCTCGAAGTCCACCTGCCGCAGAGCATGAGCAACATCATCATCGAGGACGTGCGCGCGGGCCGGCTCGACGGCGGCTTCGCCTTCATCGCCGAGCCGCTGACCCCGGCCTTGGCCGAGGAGGTGGCCTGCGTGCGCCTGTGTACCACCAGCCTGCACGTGGTGGCCCCGCCCTCCTGGGAAGAACGGCTCAAAACCTGCTCCTGGGCCGATGTTGCCGACGAATCCTGGGTCTGGTTCACCGATGCCTGCCCCTGCCGGGCGCTGCTCATGCGGCAACTGGCCCCCTACACCCGCGAGGTCAAAAAGGTCGCCATCACCGACTACGAGGGGACCCTCAAGGCCCTGGAGGCAAGCGGCGCGGGCCTGGGGCTGATGCACCGCGACGAGGCCCTGAGCTGGGAGCGCACCGGCGAGGTGTGCGTGCTGGGGCTGGACAGCCTGCCCATCGACGTCTGCTTTCTGCACCGGCACGACCGCGCCTCCGACCCGGCCCTGTGCGCCGTGCTGGCCACCCTGCGCGAGGTATGGAGCCTGGCGGCCCCAGGGCTCGAATCAGGCGGAGCGGGCATTCCCGAGGCGGACACCGCTGGCGCAGGCATTCCCGGGGCCTGCTAGCCGCCCCCGAAGCGTCCCCTCCATGGAACTTTACCAGCTGCGCACCTTCGCCGCCGTGGCCCGCGCCGGGCACCTCACCCGCGCGGCGGAGCGGCTGTTCATCAGCCAGCCCGCCGTTTCCGCGCACATCAAGGCCCTGGAGGAGGACCTGGGCGTGGCGCTGTTCACGCGCTCGGCCAAGGGCATGCAGCTCACCCGCGAGGGCGCGGCCCTGCTGGAACACGCCGAGGCAGTGCTGACCCGAGCCGAAGAACTGAAGCGCGCCGCCCGCGCCCTGTCGGAGGACGTTGCCGGCGAGCTGCGCCTGGCCCTGCACACCGACCCGGAATTTCTGCGCGTGCTGCCCCTGCTGGAACTGCTGCGCACCACCCACCCCAATCTGGTGGTCCACCTGCGCCAGAGCATGTCACGCGTCATCATGGACGATGTGCGCGACGAGCGCCTGGACGGCGGGTTCGCCTACTCCACCACACCGCCCGAGGGCGACTTGGCGGGCCTGCGCGTGGCGGCCACGGAGCTTTATGTGGTGGGGCCCGCAGCGTGGCGGGAGCGGCTGGCGGGCAAGGGCTGGGACGGACTGGCCGAGGAGCCGTGGGTGTGGTTTTCCGACAGCAGCCCCTACAACCCGCTGCTGGCCCGCTGCCTGGGCCCGCGCGCCCGCACCGTGCGCAAGGCGGCCGTGACGGACTACGAGGAGACCCTGCGCACCCTGGTCAAGAACGGCACGGGCCTGAGCCTGATGCGCCAGGACGAGGCCCTGCGCTGCGAGACGGCCGGAGAGGTCTGCGTTTGGGGCGGCTCCGGCCAATTGCTGGACATCTACTTTCTGCACCGGCGCGACCGCGAGCCAGACCCGGCCATCCGCGCCGTGCTGGCTGCCCTACGCGGCATCTGGAGCCTGACGGGAAACGGCTGCGCGTAGGAAGATCCTCCTTCCCCCGCTCTCACTTCTCTCCCCTTCTTACTCCTTCCTCTCCCGCACCACACAATTCATCCAGCCGCGCACGCTGTTCACCAGCCACACGCGCCCGGCCGCGTTGGCCCGCGCCACGTCGGCGGGCGTCAAAACGCGTTCCCGCAGGCGTCCGCGCGCCAGCAGCATGGCCCGGAACACGCCGGGCAGCAGCCCGCTGGAAAGCGGCGGTGTCAGCAGCTGGCCGTCCAGGTGCAGCACGATGTTGGCCCGTGTGGACTCGGTGACCTCGCCGCGCTCGTTGAGCAACAGCACGTCACCGCAGTGGGGCTCCGCCGCCAGGGCGGCCTCGTAGATGGCGCGGCGGGTGGTTTTGTGCCGCAGCATGGGGTCGGCGGACTGCACAGGCTCGCTGGCCCAGCCAATGGCCAGGGGCGTCCAGTCGCGGGTGATGGACGCGGCCTCCGCGTGGAGGGCGCCCAGCGGCGAGACGAGCAGCCGCACCTTGTGCTGGCCTTCCGGGTGGCGCAGGGCAAGGGCTCCCAGAGCCTCGCGCACGGCGTCCAGGTCCAGCGGAATGTCGAACCGCAAGGCCGAGGACGACAACCGCTCCAGATGCCGGCGCAACAGCGGGTAGCGCCCCTGGGTAAGCAGCAGGGACTCCAGCAGGTCGAACTCCCCGCCGGACAAAAAGCGCATCTTGGCCTGGCACTCGGCCCACTCGCCGCTGGCTGTGGAATCCCAGGTGACGCCGCCGCCCACGCCGAAGCGCGCGCGCTTTGTGGTCGTGTCGAGGGTCAGGGTGCGGATGGGCACGCTGAAGGTGCTGGAGCGCCCATGGGGTTCGAGGAGCCCGATGGCCCCGCAGTAGAGCCCGCGCGGGTGCGGCTCCAGCTCGCGCAGCAGCTGCATGGTGCGCACCTTGGGCGCGCCGGTGACGGACCCGCAGGGGAAAAGCGCCGCGAGGGTTTCAAACAGGCCCACGCCGGGCCGCAGGCGCGCGCGCACGTCGGAGGTCATCTGAAACACGGTGGGGTACGCCTCCACGCGGAAAAGATCTGAGGCCTCCACACCGCCGGGCACGGCCACGCGCCCCAGGTCGCTGCGCAGGAGGTCCACTATCATGACGTTCTCGGCGCGGTTTTTGGGGCTGGCGGCAAGTTCCTGGCGCAGGGCGTCGTCTTCGTCCTTGCTGGCCCCGCGTGGGGCTGTGCCCTTCATGGGCCGGGCCAGGGCAACGCCGCCGCGCGTGGAAAAAAACAGCTCCGGCGAGAGCGAGAGCGCTCGGTGCCGCCCCAGGTCCAGCCAGGCGCAAAAGCCCGCCCCCTGCGAGCGGGCCAGCTCCGCGAACCAGAGCTGGTCGGCGCTCCAGGCCGCGCCCGCGCCATCGCGGAGATGTGCGCAGGAGCAGGCGCACTCGAAGGGCAGCGTGTAGTTGGCCTGGTAGGTCTCGCCCTCGGCGATGAGTTGGCGCAGGCGGTTCAGCCGGGCGTCGTAATCCGCGCGCCGAACGAGCGGCCGCCACGGCCCAGGGCTGCAGGCCCCGCAAGATTTCTCGCCATTCCTCTCGCCGGCTTTCTCGCCAGTTTGCCCGCCATTTTTCCGGCCGTTGTGTTCGAGGAACGCCGGAAGTTCCGGCAGCGGCGCGGCGTGGCTGGCCGCCCAGGCCAGGGGCAGGCCCGCCTGCGGCGCATGGGCCGGGAGGGCGTCGTCAAAGGCCGGGGCGGCCTCGTAAGCCAGGGCCAGCACCACCCAACGCCCTGCCCTGGTTTCGGCCTCGGCCCAGTCGACCACCCCCGGCACCTCGGCCAGCGCCTCGGCCCGGCGCAGGGCCAGGGGCTCGCCAAAGGCAAGCCCCCGTGTTTCGCCCAGGCCCCAGCCGGTGGCCCCAGCCGAGGCATCCAGAAAAATCGCACTGCCTTCCACGCGCGCTCCTACTGCTCCGCCAAAATGCGCACAACCTGGGCGGCGGCGGCCTCCACCAGGGGCAGGCAAACATCGCGCTTCACCTCCCGCTCGCGGAAGTCCCGCTGGCCCTCGGCGGTGCCAAAGTCGCAGCCGGTGAGCTCGCGGCAGTTGGTGGAGGGGGCGTGCTCGGCGAACCAGGCCAGGTAGTCCTGCACCGCGCCGTATACCGGGTCCAGGGAGTCCGCGCCGGTTTCCCGGCCCAGGGCCAGCCCCAGGGCCATGATGCCGCCGTTGAGCGCGCCGCAGGTGCCGCAGGTGCGCGCCAGGCCGCTGCAAAAGCCGGAGGCCACGCGGGGCACCAGCGGCGAGGTGACGCCAAGCCCCTCGGCCACGGCCTGGAACACGGACTCGGCGCAGAGCAGGGGCCGGGCCTCCGCAAACAGGGCCCGGGCCCGGGCGCCCACGGCCTGTGGATCGGCGGCGTCTGGCGCCACGGCGCACACGGGCTTGCCGCCATGCGCGGCAAAGATGCTGATGCTGGCCGAGGCCGAACTGTCGCAGGATTCGGCGCAGCAGCGCTGCCCGGCGCAGTCCACCCGCGCCTCGGCAAAGCCAGCGTCCGCCAGCCAGCCGGAGACGTCTGCGCGGTCGAACCCCGGCCAGCGGTCGTGGTGCTCCGTGAGCAGGAACTGGTGGCTGTGGCTGTCCAAGTCGGTGATGACCACCGTGCCGCCGGGCCGCAGGATGCGCGCCATCTCGGCGATGGCCTGGGCCGGGTTGTCCACGTGGTGCAGGAACATGTTGGACAGGACGTGGTCCACGGAGGCGGTGGGCAGGGGCAGGCGCTCCGCACTGCCTATAAGGGAGGTGAGGCGGCCGGTGTGGGCGAATTTGGCGTCCAGCCGGGCCAGCATGTCCGGCGACTGGTCCACGGCGAAGACCGTGAGCCCGGCGGCCAGGAGCGCCTCGGTGACGAAGCCCGTGCCCGCGCCCAGATCGGCGGCGGTGCGGCCAGGGCCGTTTTCCGGGGTAATGCCGGCCAGGGTGAGGGCGCTTTCGCGCACGGCCTCGCTAAAAAAGCCTTTGCGCAGCTGGTCCCACTCGCCCGCAACCTGGGCGAAGTAGCCCTTGGAACCGCAACAAGATGATGTGTCATCCGCCATGAGAGCCTCCCTGGGGAACATGTTCCCCGTTTTCCCGGCAAAGGTAGTCCTTGCCCTGGGAGGGCGTCCAATGGCAAGTACGGAACGCAGGCATCACGTTTTCAGATGAGGCGGGGCAAACAGAAAAAGCCCCGGCACGCCGGGGCTTTTCAGTCGACAGAAGACGCTGGCGGCTAAGCGGCAGCGACGGCAGCGGGCTTGCGAACGGCGGGCTTGACCACCGAGCCGCTGCGGATGCAACGGGTGCAGGCGCGCACGTAGCGCACTTCACCGGAGGGGAGCTGGGCCTTCACGCGCTGCAGGTTGGGCAGAAAGCGGC
>JAVBYL010000240.1 GCA_030824035.1 Humidesulfovibrio sp. | reverse complement strand
GGCATTATGCAAACTATTGTTTTAAAGAGGGCTGTGCCTTTCCGCACAGAGACGGGCACGATCATCACCGATACCATTATTACAGCAGGCGAGCCGTGCTCCGATGGAGCGCTGAACGTTGTCGCGATTATTGATCATTCCAAATTCATTGTGCGGCATGCCACAAAGTGCGTTTTCAGCAAGAACGCCGTTGTCCACACAGACCCCTTCACAGGGAGCCTGCCCTCGTAGGGAGGGCCGCTTGCCCACCCCGAAGGCTTGCAGCACCCAACGCAGATGACGAGACGAACATTCTTTTGAGGCAGGTGGCCGCCATCGCTCTTGGCGGCTGGTCGGCGCTACGAACCTTCTTTCGCCGGGAGCGTGTGCAGAATGTACTCGGTGATCAGCTGCACGCTCGCCTCTATGGAGAGCAGGTCCGTTTCGACGCACAGGTTCGGGTCCACAGGCGGCTCGTACGGGGCGTCCACCCCCGTGTACCCCACTATGCGGCCCTGCCGCGCCTTGCGGTAATTCTGCTTGGGGTCGCGCTCCATGCAGACCTCGATGGGGCACTTGATGTAAATCTCGTGGAAAAGCGTGCCCAGGCGCTCACGCAGCCTCTCCCGTGTCGACTGGTAGGGAGTGATGAACGCGCACAAGCACACAAAATTTTGAGCCGAGGCCAGCATGGCCAGTTCCCCGGCGCGCCGCAGGTTCTCCTTCCTGCCCTCGTCGCTGTAGTCCAGGTCTGCACAAAGCCCACCGCGCAACAAATCGCCATCCAGCACAAAACAATCCCTGCCCCTGGCCCGGAGTTGCTCCGCCACGGCGCGGCTGAGCGTTGTTTTGCCAGAGCCTGAAAGCCCCAGGAACCAATAGATATTCGCTGGCCCAACGTTCACTGTGGTGTCCTTGCGGTTAGAGGAGAGTTCATTGGCGTGGCGCCTCTTCCCGCACGGGGATGAGCAGGTCCCGGAACCGGACGGAGGTCGACTGCATCACGGAGTAAAGGAACCGTTCGGCGCTGGGAATTGGGCGAACCAGCCGCATGATGTTCTCATACTGCGCGTGCTCCGGAAAGGAGGTGAGGATCACCACGGCATCGTACCCGGCGGCGAGCCGCGCGCTCTCCGGCTCCGAGAACTGGTGGGCGGAGACGTAGTGGCCTGTGGGCAGCGGAACAACGGCGCCGAACACCCCCTTGAAGTCCGCTGGCAAAAGCTCTGGCGCCGCGGTCATAACGTCCAGTTCGCCAGTGTGGACGCGCCTCAGCATTGAGACAAACGAGAAGAAATGGACCCAAGGGCTTGCCCGGACGAGGAGGATTCGGCCCTTGCCCGCAAGGCGGCGCTCCAGAGTGAGCTCGGCCCGGCTGTCGGTGTCCGCAAATACCGCCAGGGCGGCCAGCCTGTCGTCCTGTTCTTCAGAAGAAAGCGAGGAGAACACTTCCAGCGCGGCATCGGTCTGCCCCGCCTCGAAAAGCGTGGTGGCAAGCTCCCGGCCCGCTGCAAAATGTGGCGAGGGCGAGGTGACCTGCGCCCGGAAGCTGTGAAGCTGCGCGATGGCCCAGGCGTGCCAGGAGGCCCTGCGCGCCGAGACCACCGCATCCTGCAAAATTTGAAGGTTCAGGCGCGCCAGGCTCAGGGCCTCCTCGTGCAGCGCCATGGCCTCTGCGGGCCTGCCCTTGGCCAGTGCGACCTTGGCCATGAGGGAAAGCCGACTGGCCCTTTCTCCCCGGCCCTGGGGTTCCGCCATGGACTGGAGCACCCGCTCCGCGACATCGAACTCCCCGTTGTCGCAAAGCCACCGGCAGAGCTGCAAGCGCCCCTGGCAGCCGGTGCTTTCCAGCGCGGCGGCCTTGTGGATGCAGTCCAGGGCATCATCCCGCAGCCCTTGCGCGAAATACACCTGCGCCAGTGCGTGCAGTGTATGCAGCTGCTGCTTCGGCACATAGGCGTCGGGAAAGCCGTACGACAAATCCGCCACAGCGGCCATATGGCCGCGCAAAAGTGCGATGGCCGCTGGCGCATTGTTCTGCGCGGTCAAAAGGTGCGCAAGGCTCACATCAAACTTCATGGGGTATGTGGCATTGCCCGCCTCATAGGTTTGGCGGGCCTTTTCCAAATCTCCCCGGGCGATGTACAAGTTGGCCAGGGCCGAGCAACTGGCGAAATCGAGCCGGTCCTGCTTGCTCTCCAACTCGCTGATGGCCAGGGAGTAGTTATTGGCCTCCCAGGCCTCCATGGCGGTTTTCTCCCAGGTGGTCTGGTCCGGCTGCGTCTCGCCCAGGCGGTTTTGCCACACGCCGGCGGCGCGGCAGCGCTGCTCCAGTATGTCCAGCGCCCAGCTGTACACATCCAGGTCCAGGGCGTTCTGTTCCGCAAAATACTCTCTCCACTGTTCTGGAAAGCGCGTTTGAGATGCGCCAGACACATTTGTTCTCGGAATTTCCGCGCAGGAAAAGCCCAAATCCCTGGCCATCAGCTGGAGGGAGGCTGAGAACTCCTCCACTATCCCAAAGTGCAGGAAGGTATCGAGAAGCCGGTCCTTGGCAAGATCCGGATCACCCGAACCAAGCCAGGCAACGAGGTAGTTGTGGGGGTAGTGGTTGAGCAGAAAGTCGCCCACATCCATCCAGGGAGGCAGGAGCCCCTTGGCGCGGGAAAACTTGTACAACGAAAGCAGGATGTGCTCTGGCTGGCGCAGAAAGGTGACATAGGCGGCCCATTGGTGCTGGCGCAGCTCCGCGTGGCAGCCCCAGAGGTCGTGCCCCGCCAGCACCAACCGGCCACCGGGCAAGTCCTTGAGGCCCAGGTGTCCGCCAACGCCGTCGACATTCCGGAACCGTACGCCTGGCCCCTGGGTCAGCACCTTGCTGAAGCTTGAACCCGCGCACTTTGGAATATGATGAAAAAGTATGGCCCCATGCTCGTCATTCGGATCAACCGTGTCGCCATGGCGCAGCAAAGTACACACGCTCAACACCTCACTTTCCAGAGGGTTACCCCTTGCCGCACCACACCGTCAACAATCCCACAACAAAGCGTTGCAGACTGGCTCGGGCTCTCTACAGCCGCAGCGCGCAGGAGCCAGCAAGCCCGCGGCGCGTCTCAGCGCCACGCATAACCGCTGTGCGCGACACCCGCGCTCCCGCAAAAGCCGCTTCCACGGCCACCCAGTCTTTTATTCAAAGATCGTGCCAGCATCTGGGGCTTCCGGGCAACAAAAAAGCCCCCTTGCGGGGGCGATGGCGCTGTTTGTGGAGCCCACGAACGGATTCGAACCGTTGACCTCTTCCTTACCAAGGAAGTGCTCTACCGACTGAGCTACGTGGGCCTTGCTTGGCGGCAAAAGGCTCTAGCCTTTCAGTTGGTTGAAGTCAAGGCAACGCTGGCGCGGAGTGCAAAAGAATGCTCCGGAGCTTCCTTCACGCCCAGTCAGCACGGCTAAAAGCTCCAGCGGCAGCCCAACTCCAGGCTGTGGGCCTGGAACCGCTCCCGCACGGTGCCGGAATAGCGGGCATAGCGCGTCGCCCCCTCGGCCTCGGCATGGGTAAGCCCGGCGCGCAGCAACAGGCTGTCGCGGGGCGTGTCGTCGCCATAGGCCTGGAACCCCTGAGAATAGCCGCTGAACGAGGCCCGCGTCACCCTGCTGTCCATGGGCGTTTCGCGCTGCCAGCCCAGGGCCGCCTCCGGAACCAGCACGGCGTTTCCGGGCAGCTCCATGCGCTTGCTGGCGGCCAGCTCCGCCCCGGTGCGCAGGGTTTGGGCCGTGGCTGCCCGCACATCCAGGCCCAGATCGCCCGCGCCGTTTTCCGTAAACGCGTTCTGGCGGTGCAGGCCGTAGCCCAGCTCCACCGCAGGGGTCAGGGTCCAGCCGCCCTGCTCCAGCGCCACGCGCCTGCCCGCGCGCAGGCGCAGGTTCGCTCCCTCGCCGCTCTGGCTGGAGCGCGCCACCCGGTCCGTCACCGCCGTCTGAATGCGCCGCCGGGCCTCGGTGAAGGCTGCGTCGATGGTGAGGTCCGTGTTGACGAAATACTCGCCGCTGGTCCAAAAGCCGTAGGCCGTGAGGCTCAGGGTGGTGGTGGCGCTGTCGCCGCCGTCCTGCTCCCAGTCCAGCTGCGTGCGCGCATATCCAGCGCCCAGGCCCAGAACCAGCTCCTGGCCGACAGGCCTGTCCGCCCCGGCGTGCAGCGCCGCCGTGACCGCCGTGAACGGAGTTTGCCCCAGCGCGTTGTCGCGCACGTATTCGCCCGTGCCGCGCAGCCACAGGCCCCAGTCCCCCGCCTTGCCCTGCCGGTTCTGGCTCTGGCCATTCTTTTGGCGCGGCAGCACGCCCGCCAGTTCCTCCAGCCCGCCGGCAAAGGCCAGCAGGATGGGCTGTGCTCCCTCGGCACCAGCGGAACCGCCGGAATCTTGCCCCAGGGCCAGGGTGGTGGCGCGGGCGTCCAGTGAGGCGGCCAGGAGGGCGCTTGTCCGCAGGTTGACGGTGTTCAAGGCGGCGAAACGCGCGGGAGAGAACTGGCCCATGGCCTGGGCCACGCTGGCCGACTGCCCGCTGAGGAGCAGGGTGTCCAGGGCGTTGTACACCCCTTCCAGGTCGCTGTAGGCGCGCGGGGAGAGGCTGTCCATGTACGCGCCCATGCTGGAGGCCATGTTTGCTGCCGGGCCAGAGGTCGGGCCGGAGGCCGGGTTGGCAGCAGAGGCCTTGTACGAAAGCACCGGGACATCCGCCAGGGCCTGGGCGTTGACGTAGCTTGAGCCAGGCAGCCAGCCGTCGTTGCCGATGCCGACCGGGGGCTTATTGGCCATGACGCGGTTCTGCAAGCCGCCGCCAGCCCCCCAGCCCGCTATGGGCGCGGCGATGCCGGTGTACAGGGCGTAAGCTTCCGGCACGATGACCTGCACGATGTTGGTGGGCAGGGCAGGCAGGGCGAACTTCTCGCGGATTTGCGCGGCGGTGAGCCCGCGCACCTCGCTGGCGCGCATCATCCACGAGCCCACAGCGTTTGAAGGATTGGTCAGGTCCGACGGATTGTAAAAGCGCACGAACTGGTGGGTCTGAGTCACGCGGATGAGGGTGACGCTTGTGCCGGAATCAAACGGCGGGCTGCCGCCCAGGATGGTGTTGATGGTGGCCGGTGCGTACACTCCATCGCCCAGGTAGGTTCCCACCGGCTGTGTCAGGCTGGCCCAGTCCAGCGCGCGGGCCGTGCTGGCCGCCAAAACCAGCGCCAAAAGCACGGGGAGGCAAAGCAACCAGCGTGCCCACCGCTGCCCGGAGGAGATGTTTCGTAAGCGCGGGGCCATGCGAGGGGAGTACACCGCCAGCACCCCGCCGAACAAGGCTTTTCCCACAGGGCACAGCGAGAGCGCCAGCAGCGCGGTCAAAGAGGTAAGGCGGTACGGAGCTTACTTGCCGATGCAGAAGCGGGAGAAGATGCTGTCCAGCACCTCCTGGGGGGCGATGTCGCCGGTGATCTCCGCCAGCAGGCGGCAGACGCTTTCCAGGCGCACACCCAGGATGTCGTAGGGCAGCTCGGCGTCAGAGTCCTCCGCCAGGGCCAGCAGCTCCGCCTGGGCGCGTTCCAGGGTCGCGGCCTGGCGGGCGTTCGGGGCCACCTCGTCCGGGTCGGGTTCGGCATGGCCCGCCAGCAGCCGCTCGCGCAGCCTGGCCGCCAGCTCCTCCACCCCAAGCCCGGTGCGGGCGGAAATGCGCAC
>JAVBYL010000135.1 GCA_030824035.1 Humidesulfovibrio sp. | reverse complement strand
AAAAGCTGCTGCAGTTCCTCACCCGCCGTTTGGCCGGGGCCGTGCCCGGCTCCGCGCTGTTGCGCGCCATCCGCACCGGGCAGGTGCGCGTGGACGGCGGCCGCAAGCAGCCGTTCTTCCGCCTCGCCGCCGGGCAGCAGGTGCGCGTGCCGCCCTTTGGACAAGTTGCGCCAGGGGGCCAGCCAGGCCAGGCGGGGGGAGCCGCGCCTTCATCTGCCTCATCCCCATCCGCTTCTCCTGGGGCCGCGCAGCCCGCCCCAGTCCCGCTGCCCCTGGACATCGTGTTCGAGAACGCCGACCTGGTGGCCGTGGCCAAGCCAGCGGGCCTGTGCGCCCACGCGGGCACGCGCCACAAGGATTCCGTGGCCGACCGCCTGAAGGCCCTCTACGCGGGCACGCCCTTTTTGCCCGTGCTGGCCCACCGGCTGGACAAAGACACCTCCGGCATCCTGCTGGCGGCCAAGAGCTACGCCGAGCTCCGGCGCCTGGGCGACTTGTTCGCCCTGGGCGGTGGCGGCGGGGGCGTCAAAAAAATGTACCTGGCCTGGGTGGACGGAGCCTGGCCCGGCCAGGGCACGGAGCTGGTGGAAGACCGCCTGGACCGGCTGGAGCTGGCCGAGGGCCAGGTGGCCGGGCGCAAGAAGATTGTGCGCGGAAAAACCAAGGCGGACGGCCAGGATGCGGGCAAACTGGCCCGGGCCGAGGTGACGCCGCTTGTGCGCAAGCGGCAGGCCACGCTCATGCTCGTGCGGCTGCTCACCGGGCGCACGCACCAAATCCGGGTGCAGCTTTCCCTGCGCGGGCATCCCGTCATCAGCGATTCCGTGTATGGCCGCAAGGTGCGCGGGGTGCCCATGCTGCTGCATGCCCTGCGCCTGGACCTGCCGGAGCGGGTTTTGTTCTTCCCGCCGCCCTGGGCAGGGCCCTTCTCCGTGCCGGGCAAGATACTGGAATCGCTGCGCTCCTAGCCATCATTCGCCACCCTGGCGATGCATTTTGGCCCCATTCTTGCTATCCCAAATGCCAATTACCCCGGCAAAGGCAAATGCCACACCGGGAATCCATGGAGGATACCTCATGCTGCGCATGTTCATCATTCTTGTTTCCCTCGCCCTTCTGCCCGCCCTTGGCGGCTGCGGCACCATCTACAAGGCCAGCGTCGACGAGCGCGACGTGGGCACCTTTGTGGACGACGGGCGCATCGAGTCCACCGTGCGCGCCCGCCTGGTGCAGGACGACCTGGTCAAGCTGCGCGACATCTCGGTCAACTCCTACAAGGGCACCGTGTACCTTGTGGGCGAGTTCGAGTCGGACAAGCAGAAGCAGCGGGCCGTCAAGCTCGCCCATGGCGTGGACGGCGTGGGCCGCGTCACCGTGGTTCCCTTCCCCAAGCGCGACGATCCCACCTGCGGCACCACCGACGACCTCGCCCTGTACGCCAAGATCAAGGGCCGCCTGGTGCAGGACAGGGACATTTGGTCCACCCAGGTGGACATCAAGGTGGTGCAGTGCAACGTGGTGCTGCTGGGCCTGGTGGCCCGCCAGCGCGATGCGGACGCCATTGTGGGCTATGCCAACGCCGAAGAGGGCGTGCGCACGGTCCAGAACCTCATCCGCATTCAGCGCTAACCCGGCCCAGGCCGAAAGCCCGCCACAAAGGAGGTGTCGATGCGACGCGGACGTTTTCCCTCAGTCAGGCTGCTGGCCCTGGTTTGCGCGTGCGGCCTGCTCCTGGCCGGTCCCTTTGGCTGCGCCCCGGCGCACATCCCCGACCCCATGGCCGAGAGCCTGCCCGCCAGTGGCGGCAAGAACCCCGTGGTGGCGGCGGCGCGCTCGCTTTCCGGGGTGCGCTACAAGTGGGGCGGCGACTCGCCCCGTGAGGGCTTCGACTGCTCCGGGCTGACCTGGTGGGCCTACCGCCAGGTGGGTGTGGAGCTGCCGCGCGTTTCCTGGGAGCAGTACGAGACCGGCGTGCCTGTGGGCCGCCGCGACGTGCAGCCCGGCGACCTGGTGTTCTACCGCCTGCCTGGGGATGTGAAGAGCCTGCACGTGGGCATCGCCACCGAGCGCGGCACCTTCATCCACAGCCCGCGCAAGGGCGGCAAGGTGCGCGAGGAACCCATGGACACGGCCTACTGGCGGCAGCATTACATTGGCGCCCGCAGGTACATGCGCGCCGGACTGTAGCATTTTTATTCGATGATCCGCAGGAATCGGGCGGGGCTGGGCGGTGTGCCTGGCCCCGCTTTTTTGCGCCTAGCCGAGCATCCCCGTGGCCTTGAGCTCGTCCAGGGGGGCGGGCTGCGCCAGGTGGTAGCCCTGGCCTGTGCCGCAGCCAAGCTCGATGAGCGCCTGCCGTTCTTCCTCGCGCTCCACGCCCTCCGCCGCAAGGGCCATGCCCAGCCCGCCCGCCAGGGCGATGATGGCCCGCACCATGTGGCGATCGCCACCGGTGCGCGAGAGGCCCGTCACGAAACCCTCGTCCATCTTGAGCATGTCGAGCCGGGTGAGCCGCAGGGCCGCCAGGGAGGTGGTGCCGGAGCCGAAGTCGTCCAGGGCTAGGCCGATGCCCTGGGCGCTGAGCGCCTCCAGGGTGCGGGTGGCGGCGCGCGGGTTCTCCAGCAGGTCCAGCTCGCAGAACTCCAGCATCAGCCTGCCTGGCGGCAGGCCAGCCTCGAACAAAATTTGGTGCACCCGCTGGGGCAGGTCGTGCTGGTGGAAGTGGCGGCCGGAGATGTTCACATGCAGCACCGGGCCTGGGGTTCCCGGCGGGAACATGGTGGTGATGTCTTGGCAGGAGCGGCGCAGCACCCACTCGCCCAGCTCCGGCAGCAGGCCGCATTCCTCGGCCGTGGCCAGGAACTTCTTGGGCGGCAGCAGCCCGCGCGACTCATGCCGGAAGCGCAGCAGGGCCTCCAGCCCAAGCACCCGGCCGGAGGCAAGGTCCATGATAGGCTGGTAATGCAGCTCGAAGCGGTTTTCCTGGAAGCCGCGGCGCAGCTCCGCCTCCAGGGAAAGGTGGCGCATGGCCTCCTTGCGCAGGCCCGCGTGGAACAGCTTGTACCGGCCCCGGCCCTTGTCCTTGGCGCGGTACATGGCGATGTCCGCATCGCGCAGCAGGTCCTTGGTGTTGTCGTACTCGCCGCGCACCAGCACGATGCCGATGGAGGCGCTGGCGCGGATCTCGTGCCCGTCGATGCGCACGGGGTGGCTCACGTCCTCCAGAATGCGCTGGGCCACGTGCAGGGCGTCGCGCGGGGCGGCTATGCCGTCGAGCAGTACGACGAACTCATCGCCGCCGAGCCGGGCCACGGTGTCCACATCGCGCACCACGGCCTCCAGCCTGCGGGCCACGGTGGAAAGCAGCGAATCCCCCGCGAGGTGCCCCAGGGTGTCGTTGATGCGCTTGAAGCGGTCCAGGTCGAGCAGCAGCACGGCGATGCGCGCCTCTGGGTTGCGCTTGGTGCGGCGGATGGCGTGCTCCAGCCGGTTGAGGTACAGGGCGCGGTTTGCCAGGCCGGTGAGGGTGTCGTGGAAGGCGTGGTGCGCCAGCTTCTGCTGGCTTTTCACGCGTTCGGTCACGTCGCGCAGGCTCTCGATGGCGCCGATGAGCTCGCCCTCGGAGTTGAACAGGGGCGAGGCGATGGCCCACAGGTGGATGCTGCGGCCCCGGTGCCTGGGCAGGGTGATCTCCGCGCGCAGGGTGTTGCCCACGCGGGTCATGTTCGGGTAGAGGGCCTCCACCTCCGGGTCCTGGCGGAGCATCAGGTCGATGAGCGTGGGCCTGCGCTCCCCGTAGAAGGCCAGCCCGTATTCGTGGTTGCCGTGGCCCACCACCTGGGAGGCCGGGCTGCCGGAGAGCTCCTCCATGGCGCGGTTCCAGGCGATGACCACGCCATCGCGGTCGATGACGAAGGTGGCGTCGGGCAGGAACTCGATGATGTCCATGAAGCGCTGCTCGCTTTCCTTGAGCAGGTTCTGGGCGCGTTGGCGCTCCTCCACTTCCCGGGTGAGGGAGAGGTTGCGCAGGGAGATTTCGCGCGTGCGCATCTCCACCGTGGCCTCCAGCTCCTGGTTGAAGCGCGTGAGCTTGTCGTTGGCGGTTTCCAGGTCGCGCGCATAGGATTCCTTGATATCCAGGGCCCCGGCGATGGCGTTGCGCGTGCTTTCCAGGCGCTCGGCCATCTCGTTGAAGCCCTTGGCCAGGCGTCCCAGCTCGTCTTCGACGTCGTTGTCCGTGTCGTCGCCAGCGCCTGGCTTGCCATTCGACCCGCCGCCTTTCCCGCCGCTTGGGCCAAGGGCCACGCGCACATCCAGCTTGCCGCGGGAAACGGCGGCAAAGGCCGCCTGGAGCTGCAGGATGGGCCGGGTGAAGGAGTTGGCCACCAGCACCCCCAGGCCAAGGGCCAGCAGCAGCGAAAGCCCCACGGCCACAAGCACCAGCCGCCCCGTGTCGCGGATGCCGGCGCGGATGGGCGCATCGCTGGTGAGGGTGGCCAGGGTGGCCACGGGGCGGTCGTGGTTGTCCAGCAGCGGCGCCACGGCAAAGGCGAAGGACCCGCCAGGGCCGGGCTGGATGCCCCGCACCTCGGCTTCGTCGAGGCTGTCGGGCGCGGGCAGGTCTACCCCGGTGCTCACCGGGCCGCCGTCCCTGTCGGTGAAGGTGGTGAAAAGCGCCTCTGAACCCGCAATGCGCAGGGCGAAGTCCGCCCGCACCTGGTCCTTCAAGGCCTTGAGCTGCGAGGTGGCGATGGGGTAGCTGACCACCACCACGCCCTGAACCTCCATGGTGCTGCGGGAGAGCACCGGCACGAAGGCCTTGACGCACAGGCCCTGGGGCATGGCGTAAAAGTCGGTTTCGCTGATGAGATTGCGCGCCTGCTCCATGCCGTGGGCATCCGGCCCGGTGGCGAACTCCAGGGCGGCGCTGTCGCCGGAGTGGCGGATGGCCACGCGCCGCGCGCCCGCATCGAACACCTCCACCAGCCCCAGGAACCAGATGTCCCGGGTGTCCTTCAGGTGTTCCGTCAGGTTCGGGCTGTGGATGCCTTCCCGCACCTCGGTCATCTCCGCCAGGTGCCGCGCGGTGACCTCGGCCTGCCGCGCCAGCCGCAGCAGGGTGTTCTGCCCCTCGCGCAGGGCTTCCATGTTGCGCGCGCCCAGGTCGTCTTCCATGCGCGAAAGGTGGATATACATGTCGGCCAGGGCGGTGACGGCCATGGGGATGAGGATGACCAGCAGAAACACCGCTACCAGGCGGTTGCGCACGGAGCGGCGGATGAAGCGGAAGAGGCGTCTGGGGTCGGCCACGGCTAGTCCTTGTGCGCCTTGGTCAGCCGCAGGTCCGCGGCGAAGGGTTGCAGGGTCAGGCCGTGCACTCCGGGCCGGAGGGCGACGATGTTGTTCATGTGCGAAAGGGGAACCAGCGGGGCCTCCTGGTCCACCAGCTGTAACGCCTGGCGGTACAGGCGGGCGCGCTCCTTTTCGGTTTGGGCGGCCTCGGCGCGGGTCACCAGTGTTTCAAAGCGCTTGTCGCGCCAGAGGGTGACGTTGCTGCCCGTGCCCTTGGCCAGGTCGTCCCAGCTCAGTTTGTGGCGCAGGAACTCGTGGGGGCTCAGGGACTCGAATTGCCAGCCGCTCAGGCAAAAGTCGTGCTCGCCGCGCCCGGCCTGGGCCAGGTAGCCCGCCCAGGGCACGGTGACCAGGCGCACCCGGATGCCCACGGCGGCCAGGCT
>JAVBYL010000209.1 GCA_030824035.1 Humidesulfovibrio sp. | reverse complement strand
TTCGAGTATTACAGCACCTCCGGCAGCACAACCAGCGGCGACTACTACTCCTCGCTCTCGCAACTCGGCATCAACACGGATGCCGACCAGTCCTCGGTCACTTCCGGCTTGCTGGTGCTGGACGAGGTGAAGCTTGACGCGGCGCTGGCCAACAGGCCCGATGACGTTGCCCTGCTGTTCGCCGCCGATTACGCTGGCGAGAGCAAGTCGGAGGATTTTTCCTACCTGTCGCAGATCAACGGCACCACCAAGGCCGGCACATACGACGTCAGCATCATCACCAGCGCCGCGGGCATCTCCAGCGCCACCATCAACGGGCAGCCCGCCGGTATCGACGGTTGGACCGTCACCTCGCTGAGCGGGGACTCCCGCGGCTTGGTCGTCATGCTCGATAACCACACGGCGAATTCGACCTATACCGGCACCGTGAACATCAAGCTGGGCAAAACCGGCGAGATGGTGGCCAAGCTGAAGCAGCTGACAAGCAAGACAGACGGCCCGCTGAAGATTTTGGAAGAGAACTACGGCGACATCACCGATAACATCGACAAAAAGATCGAGCGGGAACAGAAGCGCCTGGCCACGCTGAAGTCGACCTTGCAGGCCAAATTCGCACGCCTGGACGCCCTGCTCGGAACCCTGACTCAAAAGCAGAACCAGCTGACCAGCACAATCGCGCAGCTGGAAAAGTAACGTAAGGACACGGAGACGCCATGCTCAAGGCAGCCAAAGCCTACCTGAATACGCAGGTGACCACCGCCACCAAGGGCGACCTGCTGCTCATGCTGTATGACACGGCCATCAAGCATTTGAAGCTCGCACAGGTGAAGATCAACGAGAAGGACTTCGCCGCCAAGGGCATCCTCATCACCAAGGCGCTGGATATCATCGGCGAGCTGCAATCCTGCCTGAACAAGGAGCGCGGCGGCGACGTGGCGCAGAACCTGTTCCGGCTCTACTACTTTTGCAACACGCGCCTGCTGCAGGCCAATATGAGCATGGATGTGGCGATGGTGGAGGATGTCATTGGCATTCTGGGCGGTCTGCGGCAGGCCTTTGCGCAGATTATTTCCACGCAGGAGAACACCACCTCCCCCGCGCAGACGCCCTTCATGGATGCGGGATCTACCCCGCCCCAAATGCAAGCCCAGGCGGCGCAGGTTCAGGCGATGCCGATTCAGGCGATGCAGACCCAGGCGGCAAATCCTCAGGAAGCAGTGGCGCAAGCGCCCGGCGCGGAGGCCCCTGCCCTGGCCGAGGCGGAAATTGCCGCCAGTGTTGCACCGCAACCAGAGCCCGCGCAGCCAGAGCCCGCACAACCCGTGCAGACCATCCGCTACCGGGCCGCCAACGCCTACGCGAACTCGCGCTAGCTTCCCAGGGAGGCCTTGCGGCGGTCGTAGGCGATGTTGATGATGTCGAGCAGCTCGTCCATCGGGTAGGGCTTCAGCAGATAATCCGCGCCCCCGTGGGCGATCATCTCGGCGGCGATGTCCACCGAGGCGTGCCCGGTGAGGATGATGACCTCAACCTCCGGGTCGATCTTCTTGATCTCCTGCAGGGTCTGCTGCCCGGTCATGCCGGGCATCTTCACGTCAAGCAGCACAACATCGTGGCGCTGCTGGCGCAAAATCTCCAGGGCCTGCACCCCGCCATCAGCCAGGGAAACGCTCATGCCCTTGGCCGTGAGCAGCTTGCCCAGGGTGGTGCGAAACCGCTCCTCGTCATCGACCACAAGGACCTTGATTTCCTCGCTCATAGCCCCCCCGCATTGAATGCCCCGTGTTGAAGCCCCGCGCCTGAAAACGCGATGGGCTGGACTTGCGCCAAATCCACGCATGCCACAGGCCACGCGCTTCGTCGAGGGCGGACTACGCCGCCCAAGGAAAAATTAGGCGGAAAGCCTGCCCACGGCCTCGCGCAGATGCTCCAGCCAAACGCCCGCCAAGGCCTCGTGCTCGCCAGCGCCCTTGAGGTACGCCTCGCAGGAGAAACCCGCCCGCCCCAGGCCGCTTTTCCAGGAATTGCCGCCAGCACCGGCCATGTCGCGGGTGGCGTGCACCCCGCGCGCAAACAACAGCGGCATCAAGTGCACCTTGGTAACCCCCAGTACGCGCAATTCGTCCACCTTGGCCGCAAGCCCCGGCTCCGCCTCCAGCGCGCCGATGAGCACCAGCGGGTCCAGTAGGCGCAGCTCCGCGGCCAGGTCGGCATACACGCCGTTGGCCCTGCCGCGCGTGCCATGCCCCATCAGCAGCACGGCCTCCCCAGGCTGGCGCTGTGGGGGCAGCACGGTCAGCAGCTCCGAGGCAACGCGCCGGATGTCCTCCCGGTTGCCCAGCAAGGGCCTCCCCACCTCGATGCGCTCAAAGCCATCCGGGCCTTGCAGGCTGTGCGCCAGGCGCTCCAGATTGCGGAACTCATCGCCGGGGATGACGTGCAGGGACTGCACGGCCAGCGTGCGGACGCCTTCGCGCAGCAGCCGCCGCAGAACATCCTCGGGCGACTGCTCCGGCGTGCCCTGGGTGGACTTGTGCCGACGGACAGTGCCGGAGGTGAGGGCGGTTTCCACGCGAAAATCGGGATACTCCGCCATGGCCCTGCCGCGCATCCGCTCCAAAGCGGTGGAGGCGTCGGGCAGGCGCGAGCCGAAGGCGGCGAGGAGGATGGCGCTCTGCGCCGGGTGCGTTTCTGGATTCATGTCAGCCAAATGCTAGCCCAGAACCCTTCGGGCTGAAAGGCATTTTTCGCGCAAAACACGCTGCCGGGCCAGGGCCGCGCTAGTGCGCATCGGCCCAGGTGCGGCCTATGCCGATGTCCACCTTGAGCGGCACGCGCAGGCTGACCACGCTTTGCATGATGCCGCGCAATACTTCCGCCGCTTCCGGTGCCCCGGCCTCCGGAACCTCCAGGAGCAGTTCATCGTGCACCTGCAAAATCAGGCGCGCGTCCAGGGCGGCAAGCGTCGTGTCCGCATGGGTGCGCAGCATGGCCAGCTTGATGACATCCGCCGCGCTGCCCTGGATGACGGTGTTCACCGCCTGCCTGCGCGCCTGGGCGGCCACCTGCTGGTTGCGAGAGAACAGCTCCGGCAGCAGTCTGCGCCGTCCGGCAAGGGTGGTCACAAAACCGCGCAGCTGCGCGTCCTCCACAAGGGTCTCGTAATAGGCCTTGAGCGTGCCCAGCTTCTCGAAGTAGCGGGCAATGAACTCCTTGGCCTGATTGGTGGTGATGGACAGCTCGCGGGCCAACTTTTGCGGGCCCATGCCGTAGATGAGCCCAAAATTGATGGTTTTGGCACCGCGCCGCTCGTCGGGCGTAATCTGCGCGGCGTCCTTCTCAAACAGCAGGGCCGCGGTGCGGCTGTGGATGTCCTCATCGTGCAGGAACGCCTCCACAAGCGCGGGATCTTGGGAGAAGTGCGCCAGCACGCGCAGCTCCACCTGGGAATAGTCCGCCGCCACGAGCAGCTTGCCAGCCTCCGCTGTAAAACAGGCGCGCATGCGCGTTCCCTGGGGGCCGCGGATGGGAATGTTCTGCAAATTCGGGCCGGAGCTGGACAGCCGCCCCGTTGCCGTGGCCAACTGGTTGAAGCGTGTGTGCAACCGGCCCGTGGCATCCGCCAGGCGCGGCAGGGGCTCCAGGTAGGTGGAACGCAGCTTTTCCACGGTGCGGAAGGCCAACACCTCGGCCACCAGCGGGTGCTGGTCCACAAGCCGCTCCAGGGCCTCGTTGGCTGTGGAGAGCGCTCCCCCGGGAGTTTTCCCGGCGGGCTTGAGGCCCAGGCGCTCGAAAAGTATCTGCGCCAACTGCTGGCTGGAGCGCACGTTAAAGGGAACGCCGGCAAGCTCCTGCAGGCGTGCAGTGCGCTGTTCCACCTCGGCGCTCACCTCGTCCAAAAAGCTCTTGAAGGCCGCAAAATCAATGCGCACACCGTGGCGCTCCATGTCCGCCAGCACGGGTATGAGCGGCAGCTCAACATCGCGCATGAGCTCGGCAAGGCCAGCCGCCTGCAGGCGGCGGGAAAATCCGCGCATGCAGGCCAGCGCAGCCTGGGCTTGGGCTTCGCGATGCGGCGGTATCTCCGCCTGGGGCTGGTCGGCATCGACGCCAACGTGCGAGGAGCCGTCGTCCAAGGGGTCGGCCGGGGCATAGAGCGCGGATCGCAGACGCTCAAAGGTGTAGTTGCGGTCCTCCGGATTCAGCAGATAGGCGGCAAGGGCGAGGTCGAACCACGCGGCGATCGGTACCTGCCCCCAACATTGATGGCGGCGGAGCAAATCCTGAAAGCTCGGCGCGGCAAGGCATTGCGCCGCAGCCAAACGCTCGGCCAAGGCTTGTTCCGGGCCGGTGTAATGCAGCTCGGCCTCGCCCTCGCCATCCAGCCCAAGGCGGAAACCACCACCGAGGGCGGGCTCCAGGGGCACAAGGCCAACGACGCATCCGGTGAAGTCCGGCAGCAGGGAGGCATCCGCCACATGCCGCAGGGGCAAGTCCGGCACACTCCCCTGCGCGGGGGCCACAGGCGCGGCCGCACCAAAAAGGGAAAGCTGCGGAGCGCCCGCCTGTTTTTTTTCTGCCTTGCGCGGAGTGGATTGCGCAACAGCCGCGCCAGAATCGCGCAAAACGTCCACCACTGAGGGCGACTGCGGGATATCGCGCAAAAGGCTGCGGAATTCATTGACGCGCAAGAACTCAGAAAGGCGCTCCACATCTGGTGGCTGCACCAGCAGCTTGTCCAGGGAGAGGTCCGGGCAGCAGTCCACCTTCAGGCGGGTGAGTTCCCGGTACATGAACACATCATCCAGGTGCCCCTCCAACTTCTTGCGGAAGGAGTCCGGTAATCGCGCAAAACCATCGCGCACGGCTTCGAGGTTGGGGAACTCCTGAATGATTTTGATTGCGGTTTTTGGGCCAACGCCAGGCAGCCCCGGGATGTTGTCGGACGAATCCCCCATGAGGGCCTGCAAATCCGGCCATTGGGAAGGTGTGATGCCATTCTCCGCCACAAAATCGGCCTCAGAGGTGAGCTTCTCCGCCTTTCCGGCAGGATCCCAGAGGTACACATTCGGGGTCAGGCACTGTTTGAGGTCCTTGTCCGAGGCGACGATGACCACAGGGCGAGTCTCATGATGTGCAGCGGCAAGGGAGGCGATGCAATCGTCCGCCTCGCACCCCTGGCTCACCGTCAGGTTTAGGCCAAGCAGTTGCACGGCTTCGCGCAGAGGCTCAATCTGCACGGCAAGGTCCTCCGGCATGGCCGGGCGCTGGGCCTTGTACGGGGCATAGAGCTCGTGGCGAAAGTTCGGCCCCTTGCCATCCATGAAAAAACCGACATACCGGGGCTTCTCGTCCTTCAAAATGCGCAGCAGAATCCGCAGCACGATGTAAATGGCGTTGGTGGGCGTGCCGTCGGAGCGTTTGAGATCCGGGTAGGCGTAAAAGCCGCGGTACAAAAAGCTCGTGCCGTCCACCAGGTAGAGCGGCTCCACTCCCGGGGGACTGATGCGGGTTTTGACGGACACAGGGGTTCCTTGGGGCTAGATGCGCTGAAAACTGGTGGTTTTGCCGCGGGAGAGCTTCTTGAGGACAAAAAGCTCGGGGTCCTTCCCGTCCAGGGCTTCCAGGGGGATTTCCGCCCGGGCAGCGCCCTTGTGCCCTCCGGCGGACCCAAACTCTGAAAACAAGGAGGAGGCGAACTTGCCCATGTCCTTGCGGATGCCATCGCCACGGAGGATGACCACCAG
>JAVBYL010000286.1 GCA_030824035.1 Humidesulfovibrio sp. | reverse complement strand
CTCATTGAGCAGCACACCGTGGACTGGCGCTGGGTGCGCGGCCACAGCGGCCACCCGGAAAACGAGCGCTGCGACGTGCTGGCGCGCACCGCCGCCTCCGGCCGCGGCCTGCTGCCCGACCAAGAAGTCAAGATATAGGAGCGGAAGCCAGAATCCAGGCAGGAAGGCCAGGCGGACAGCGCCCGGCCTATTCCACCGCCGCCGCAACCCCCATGGCGATGACCGCGGCCTTCCATGCCTCGTACTTCTCCACCCCGCCTATGGCCTCCAACCGCGCCGGTTCCGCCGTCGGCCGGGCATAGTGCTCGTTGAACACCACGATGTCGTGGTCCAGCAGGTTGGCGAAGTAGACAATCTCCGCAATGCTCAGCTGTGCTGGGTCCGGCTCCGCCGCGTGGTGGCGCACCACGGCGTGCACCACCTGCCCCGGCAGGCCCCACAGCCCCAGCAAATACGCCCCCACCTGGGCGTGGGTCAGCCCCAGCACCTCGGTCTCCACATCGGCCACGCGGCGGTTGCTCTGCCGCACCGTCTCGTACACGCGCTGGCAATCGTCCGGGCACTGGGCGTCCAGCAGCAGCTTGCCCACATCATGCAGCAGTGCCGCTATGTAGGCGTGGTCGGCCTGCTCGCGGGGCAGGCCCTCGGCCTGGGCCACGGTGCGGGCCACAGTCGCCGTGCGCATGCAGTGGGCCCAAAGCAGCGGCAGGGAAAAGGACTGCCTGCCCGCGGGCTCGAAGCTTTGGAACACGTGCAGGGAAAGGATGAGCGAGCGGATGACGTTGACCCCCAGCACGATGACCGCCTGCTGGGGCGTGGAGATGTGCCGCGCCAGGCCGAAATAGGCCGAGTTGACGAGCTTGAGGATATTGGCGGAGAGCCCCACATCCTGCGCCACGATGTCGCCGATGTCCTTGGGCGAGGGGTCGCCCTTGGCCAGCTCGGAGGTGATGCGGTTGTACACCCTGGGCAGCACGGGCAGGTGCTCGATGCGGGCCAGCCTGTCCAGCACGGTCTTGTTGGGCACCAGCTCCCGGGCGGAAATGGCCTGCTCCAGGGCCTCCACCAGCATCTTTTCGTCGCAGGGCTTGGTTATGTACTGGTGCGTGGGCGCTATGGACCGGCCCACCATCTCCTGGTCGGAGTAGCCCGAGAGCGCGAAGCGGATCGCGTCCGGGTGCTCCCGCTTGACGCGGTGCAGCAGCTCGGGGCCGTCCATGCCGGGCATGCGCATGTCCGAAACCACGGCGTCCATCTTGATGCGGGCCATGAGCTCAAGGGCCTCCTGGCCGCTGGTGGCGAAGTGCGTTTCCCACTTCTCGCGCATGGGTCGCAGCATGCGCCGCAGCCCCTGGAGGATGTTGGTGTCATCGTCCACAAACAGGATGTTCCGCTTCATCACGCGCGCCCCTCGTTTTGCTCCAAAGGCAGGCGCACCACGAAGGTGGTGCCCTCGCCGGGTGTTGTTTCAAAGAAAAGCTGGCCCTTGTGCTTGTCCACCACGATGCTGCGCGAGATGGTGAGCCCCTGACCGGTGCCCTGGCCCACGGGCTTGGTGGTGAAGAACGGGTCGAAGATCTTGGCCTGCACGGCCGGGGGGATGCCCAGGCCGGTGTCGCGCACGCGGATTTCGGCCCAGGGCGCGGCGTATTTGGTGGAAAGCGTGATGCGGCCCTTGCGCTCCGCCCCGCGTTTTGCGGGGTCGGCGTTGTCGGCGTCGGCCTTCTCTGCATCGGCTTCGGCCTTGGCCAGGGCGTCGGCAATGGCGTGGGCCGCGTTGACGATGAGGTTCAGCACCACCTGGTTGATCTCGCCGATCATGCACACCACCAGAGGCAGGCCCTCGTCCAGCTCGGTGTCCAGGTCCGCCACGTACTTCCACTCGTTGCGCGAAACCGTCACCGTGCTGCGCATGGCCTCGTTCAAGTCCGCCGGGGCCATCACCGCCGCGCCGGGGTGGGCGAACTGCTTCACCGAGCGCACGATGGTGCTGATGCGCTCCACGCCCTCCAAGGTTTGGGCGATGGCGCCGGGCACCTCGGCCTCCAGGTAGTCGATGTCGTGCTCGGCCATGTGCGCGGCCAGGGCCTCCACACCTTCCTTCGTGGGCGGGGTGGTCATGGCGGCCAGCATGAACTGCCGGGTTTTGCCGCACACGGCCAGAATGTCATCGAAGGCGCTCTTGATGAACTTGACGTTGCTGCCCACATACTGCGCCGGGGTGTTGATCTCGTGGGCTATGCCCGCCGCCAGCTGGCCGATGGCCTCCAGCTTTTGCGAGTGCAGCAGTTGGCTCTCCAGGGCCTTGCGGTCGGTGGTGTCGGTGGCGATGGCGAAATATCCCGTGGCCGCGCCGTCCTCGTCCTTGCTGGTGGAAAGGGAAAAGAGCGAGTAGATGTGCCTGCCGGAGCTGTGCTCCCAGAGGATTTCCCGGGCCCCGGCCTCCGCGCCGGAGGGGGAAAGCAGGGCCGCCAGCGCCGCCTTGCTCTCGCTGGCCACAAAGTTCTCCACCGGGCGGCCAAGCATCTCGCTGGCGGGCCTGCCCAGCATGCGGGCGAAGGGGGCGTTCATGTAGGAGATGGCGCCATCGGCCTTCAGCATCAGCAGCCCTTCCTGGATGGCCTCCACCAGGCTCCTGTAGCGGGCCTCGCTCTTGCGGATGCGCTGCTCGGCGCGCACCCGGTCGGAGATGTCCATGGACATGCCGATGGAGCCCAGGTACTCGCCCCCCGGCCCCATCACCGGGGTAACGCTGGTCACGGTCCAAATGCGCGCGCCGGTTTTGCCCAGGTAGCGCAGCTCGTACTGGTCGGCCACGCCCTGCCGCCGCAGCTTCTGCTTCTTGCGCAGCAGCTCCAGGTCCTCCGGGGCGATGATCTCCGGCAACTTGCGGCCCAGCAGCTCCCCAAGCTCGTAGCCAAGCATGGTGAGCATCTTCGGGTTGGCATAGGTGACGAAGGCCTCGGCATCCACGCCAAGCACCCCCTCCTGCGCGGTTTCCACGATGATCCTGTAGCGTTCCTCGCTGCGGCGGACGCTCTCCGCCGCCAAAACGCGCGCGGTGATGTTGCGGTGGGAGATGACCGCGCCGCTGCCGCCCCCGGCGAAGGGAACCGCCTGCATGATGAACCAGCGCTGCTCCGAGGGCGCGTGGCAGGAGTACTCGAGGCTGAAGGAGGAGCGCTTTCCGGCCAGCACGGCGGCCAGGCCCTCCGCGGCCTCCGCGGCCAACGGCTCCCCGGCGGCGGCGGCCTTGCGGCACACCTCCACATAGTTCGCGCCCACCCCAAGGCCCGCCGCCCCTGCCGGGGCGTTCTCCTGGGCAAAGCGCTCCCAGGCCTTGTTCACCATGGTCAGCACGCCCGCGCGGTCGACCACGCAGATGTTGGCCGCCAGGGATTCGATGATGGACCGGGCAAGGCGCTCACTTTCGCGCAGCGACCTGTCCACGCTCTGCTTTTCCTGCGCGTTGGCCAAGAGCAGCGCGATGTTGTCCAGCAGGCCCAGCTCGGAGAAGCCTGCATGCGGCCCCTCGCTGGTTGCCGCCAGCAGCAGCGCGCCCCGCAGGCGGCCCCGTATGGTCATGGGCACGGCGATGAGGCTCCGGACGCCCGCCTGCAGCAGCAAGGCCTTGCCCGGAGCCTCGGCGGGCAGGCCGTCCACCTCGGGCAAAACAAGCTTTTCCTGGGCGCGCAGGGGCTCCAGCAGCAGCGGCGTCAGGCCCCGTGCAAAGCTCCTGATCCCCGCGCCCAGCGGTTCATGGCCCTCGGCCCGCCACCCGTGCGCCTTGCGGAAGCGCCCGGCGTTGTTCACAGCGGCCACCTCGTCCACAGCGGCCACATCGGTCACCTCGCCGTCTTGGCCGCTATAGCCGAGCACCAGCACCTGCTCACAGCGCAGAAAGCGCCCCAACTCGCCCAGGGCGTGTTCAAAGGCCACGGCGAACTGTTCCCCCGAGCTGTTCACCAACAGTTCGGAGATGCCCGCCACCAGCGCTTCCGTTTCCATGCGGTGCAAAATCTCGCCCTCGTCGCGCAGGCGCTTGGCAATGTTGCGCCCGCTGCTGAACAGGGCCGGAGAGCCTTGGTAGTCCAGCGCCAGGCAGTTGAACTCCACGGGAATGTCCTGGCCGTCCGGCCGCAGCAAGGTGGCCTGGAGCAGCACGGGCTGGCCCTGGGCCGCACTTTTGAAGCTGGCGGCCATGGCCTCGCGGTCTTCCTGCCGGGCCAGCAGCAGCAGGTTCTCCGCGCGCAGGTTCTCGGTGGTGGTGCTCAGCCAACTCCCGGCGCTGCTGTTGGCGTCGAGGATGCGCCCGTCGACATCGTGCACGAAGATGGCGTCGGCGGCGTTGTCGAAAAATTCGCGAAACTTCTGCTCGGAGCGGGTGAGAACATCCTGCGACAGGCGGCTTTCCAGGGCGCGCTCGATCTGGTGCACCATGCCCGAGAACAGGGCCAGCTCGTCCTCCGGGAACGCGGCGCCGCCCCCAGGCTCCACAAGCCCGCAAACCGTGAGCTGGCCGCGCTCCACGCCAAAAACGCGCAGCGCATGCCCCAGGCAGAGCTCTGTTTTGCGGTAGCCGGGGGAGCGGTGGGACTCGCCGTCGAACACAAGCTCCGCGGCCACGGCCTCTGGCCTGCGCCACCCGGAGGGCACCTTCTCCACCGCTTGGCGGAGCATCTCCTCCCGGCCCAGGGCGCCATCGCCCAAAATGTCCGCCAGCTCGTACAGGCAGGAGATTTGCCGCACCTTGGCCTGCAGGTCGCAGGCGGATTTCTCCAGGGCCTCCTCGGCCTGCCTGCGGGTTTCGATCTGCAACTGGAGGTTCTTGTTGATGCTCAGGATGCTCTCGGTGCGCTCCTCCAGCTGGATGGTGCGCTCGCGCACCTTTTCCTCCAGCCTCTCGTTCAGCTCGCGCAGGGCCCGCTCGGACTCCTTGGCCTGGGTTATGTCGCGCCCGACGGCCTGGAACGCGTGCAGGCGGCCCTCGGCATCAAAAATGCCGCGATTGGTCCAGGCGTGCCAACCCACCTCCCCCGTGGGCATAAGCACGGTGTGCTCGATGGTTTGCACCGGCTCGTCCGGGGTGATGCCGGCCAGCAGCGCGCGCACCTCGTCCCGCGCCTGGTCGGTGAGGAAGGAATAGAAATTCTGCCCGGTGAGCTCCGCTGGCCGCTTGCCGAAGTAGCGGGCGTAGGCGTTGTTGACGAACAGGATGGTGCCATCGGGCCGGAACCGGCAGATGAGCTCGGTCTGGTCCTCCACCACGGCCTTGAACAGCGCGGCGCTCTCCTTCAGCGCCTCCTGGAACATCTCGCGGTCGGCCACCTCCCGCCTCAGCCGCTCGTTGGTTTCTCCCAGGGCCTGGGTGCGCTGCAACACGGTGACTTCCAGGCCCTCCTTGGCCGCCAGGATCTCCTGCTCGGCGCGGATGCGGTACACGCCCAGGGCGAAGAGGTCCGCCAGGGGTTGCAACGTGTCGAGGTCTTCCCGCGCATAGTCGCGGCCTGGGTTGGCCAGCCCTATCTGCCCCACCAGCTGCCCCTCGTAGCACACGGGAACGCTGAGGAACCGCTCCAGGGGCACGTGTCCGGCGGGCAGCCCACTGGAGGCCGGGTGGCTGGCCGGGGCGTTCTCGTAAAACGGCTCCAGGGTGTTCAGGGCATGCCCCCAAAGGCCTGGGTAGCTGCCGTTCCCGCTCCGTGGAAAGGTGATGTCGCGGTCCATGTCGCACTCGCCATGGGCGAACATGGAGGTGAGGGTGTG
>JAVBYL010000276.1 GCA_030824035.1 Humidesulfovibrio sp. | reverse complement strand
GCAATGGCGTATGTGCTTTGAATACGGTGGAGGGTTTACGCCATGGACTGGTTCTTTTCCGCGCACGTGCTCTGGTTCGTCGCCGCCACCGTTTTTCTGCTGGCGGAGCTGGCCCTGCCCGGCTTTATCCTGCTGTTCTTCGCCCTTGGGGCGCTGGCGGCAAGTTTCGCGGCCTTCCTCGGCATGGCGCTCAACTGGCAGATCATTATTTTCCTCGCGGCCTCCCTGGCGGGCATGGCGCTGCTTCGGCGCGTATTTTTGCGCGTGTTCCGGGGCCGCACCCACTCCGTGGAAGACGAGGACGCGGGCCTGCCGGAAACCGACGACCTGGGCGCGGGCAAAACGGCCCTGGTCACCCGCGCCGTGGCGCCCGGCCTGCCCGGCGAGATAAAGTTCCGCGGCAGCTTTTGGCGGGCGGAGGCCGAGACGGCCATTGGCGAGGGCGAGACCGTGGTCATCACCGGCCTGGCGAAGAACGACTCCGGAGCGTACCTGGTGCGCCCGGCCAAGGAGGAGTAGCCCATGGATGGCGGCATTTTCATCCTCATCATCCTGGCCTTGCTGGTCATCATCGTCTTTGCCAAAACAGCCGTGGTGGTGCCGCAAAAGTCGGAGTTCATCGTGGAGCGCCTGGGCAAGTACAACACCACTCTGGGCGCTGGCTTCCACATCCTTGTGCCCTTTGTGGACCGCCTGGCCTACAAGCGCTCCATGAAGGAGGAGGTGCTGGAGATTCCGCCCCAGGTCTGCATCACCCGCGACAACGTCTCCGTGTCCATCGACGGCGTGATCTACCTGGAAGTGCGCGACAGCAAGCTCTCCAGCTACGGCATCGAGAATTACTACCAGGCGGCCATCCAGCTGGCGCAAACCTCCCTGCGCTCCGCCATCGGCAAGATCGACCTGGACAAGACTTTCGAAACCCGCGAGGCCATCAACCACCAGGTCATCACCGCCGTGGACGAGGCCGCCCTGAACTGGGGCATCAAGGTGCTGCGCTACGAGATCAAGGACATCAACCCGCCCCCGGGCATCATGGCCGCCATGGAGCTGCAGGTGAAGGCCGAGCGCGAGAAGCGCGCGGAGATAGCCCGCAGCGAAGGCGAACGCCAGGCGCGCATCAACATGGCCGAGGGCCAGCGCCAGCAGGCCATCAACGTGTCCGAGGGCGAGAAGCAGAAGCGCATCAACGAGGCCGAGGGCAAGGCCGGGGAAATCGAGATCGTGGCCCAGGCCACGGCCGAGGGCATCCGCCGCGTGGCCGAGGCGCTGAACGGCGCGGGCGGCATGGACGCCGCGCGGGTGCGCCTGGCCGAAAAGTACATTGCCGAGTTTGGCAACCTGGCCAAGCAGAACAACACGCTCATCCTTCCGGCCAATGTGGCCGATGTGTCCTCGCTCGTCGCCCAGGCCTTGGCCGTGGTGGATGGCGTGCGGGGCGGAAAAACCTTTGCTCAAACTGAACACAGCGCGCAGGCTGCGGGCCCCGGTGGGGCCGCCAGCTAGCGTGCGGGAGAAAGACCAGAGATGACTGACCACGACAAAGAGCTGACCGATGATCAAAACGACAAAGTGGGCGACAAACAGGGCGAGACCCAGGCCGCCCAGGCATACACCCAGGCTCCGGGCCTGACCCAGGTGCAGAAGGCCCTGCTGTTTGCGGAGCAGAGCAAGTCCACCCCCGTGGTGGCCCCGGTGGCCCTCATCGAGACCGTGGACGCCCTGCCCGAAATGCAGCTGGCCGACCTGCCCGCCGAGAGCCAGGCCGCCTGCGCCCGCGCCGGTTGGCCCAGCCTCATGCCCGTGCAGCAGAAGTCCCTGCCGTACATGCTCAAAAAGCGCGATATCCTGGTCCAGGCGCAAACCGGCTCCGGCAAGACCGGGGCCTTCCTGCTGCCGCTCATGGGCCGGTTGAACGCCACCCAGACCTCCTGCCAGGTGCTCATCCTGGTGCCCACGCGTGAGCTGGCCCAGCAGGTTGCGGCCGATGCCGACGTGCTCTTCGAGGGCACGGGCGTTGAGTGCGTGGCCGTTTACGGTGGCGTGGGCTACGGCGCCCAGCTGGACGCCTTCAAGCGCGGCGCGCAGATCGTGGTGGGCACCCCCGGCCGCGTGCTGGACCACCTGCTCAAGCGCTCCCTTTCCTTGGCGGACCTCACCACCCTCATCTTCGACGAGGCCGACCGCATGCTGTCCATTGGCTTCTACCCGGACATGAAGGACATCCAGCGCTACCTGCCGCGCCACAAAATCCACGCGGCCATGTTCAGCGCCACCTTCCCGCAGCAGGTGCTGCGCCTGGCCCAGGAGTTTTTGAACAAGCCAGGCCTGCTCTCGCTTTCCGATGGCCAGGTGCACATTGCGGACATGACCCACGCCTATTACGAAGTGCCCTCCATGGGCAAAGACCGCTGCCTCATGCGCATCATCGAGATGGAATCGCCGGAGTCGGCCATCATCTTCTGCAACACCAAGGCGGACGTGCACTACCTCACGGCGGTGCTGGGGCGCTTCGGCTACAATGCGGACGAACTCTCCGCCGACCTCACCCAGTCGCGCCGCGACCAGGTGCTCTCCTCCGTGCGCCAGGGCCAGCTGCGCTTCCTCATCGCCACCGATGTCGCGGGCCGAGGCATCGACATCCCCGGGCTGTCCCACGTGATTTTGTACGCCCCGCCCGAGAACCCGGAAAGCTACATCCACCGCGCGGGCCGCACGGGCCGCGCCGGCGCCGCCGGTACGGTCATTTCCCTGGTGGACGTGATGCAGAAGATGGAGCTGGTGCGCATCGGCAAGCAGTACGGCATCAACCTGCAGCGCCGCGAGCTGCCCACGGAGGCCGATGTGGCCGCCCAGGCCAGCCAGCGCCTCGTCACCATGCTGGAGGCAAAGCTGCGCACCAAGGACAGCCTGGAGCAGGAGCGCATGCGCCGCTATGTGGACGTGGTGCGCGCCATGAGCCAGGACGACGACCAGGTGCTGCTGCTTGGCATGCTGCTCGACCAGACCTACCAGAAGGCCATGCACACCCCGCCTCCGCTGCCGGAGGTGCGGGCTTCCGAGCCCAGACATTCCGAGTCCAGACATTCGGAACCCAGATATTCCGAGCCCAGGCGCTCCGAGCCCCGGCAATCAGAGCCCAGGCGTTCCGAGGGCCAGGCCCCCCAGGGCGGCGGTGGCTCCGCCCCGCGTGAAGGCGAAGGCGCTGGCGGCGGACGTCGCCGTCGGCGCAAGCGCTAGCGGCCGGTCCTCTCATGGCCCAATCGCCCACGGCTCAACTGCCCCCGGCCCGCTCGGCCGCCCTGGACTGCCTCACGGCCTGCCTGTTGGAAGGCCGTGACTTGCAGGCCGCCCTGGACACGGCGCTGACCTCCAGCCCCCTCACCGACCGCGACGCGGGGCTGGTGACGGAGCTGGTGTACGGCTATTGCCGCCTCAAGGGCCGTCTGGACGCGCTGCTCGAACGCTTCCTGGACCCCAAGCGCCGCCTGCCCGAGGAAGCCGCCCTGGCCCTGGGCTTGGCCGCCCACGAAATCATCCACCTGGACCGCGTGCCCGCCTACGCCAGCGTCAACTGGGCCGTGGACTGGGCCAAGGGCTACACCCGCGCCCACTTGGCGGGCCTGTTCAACGCCGTGCTGCGCCGCGTTTCCGAGATGGCCGACGCCGCCCGCACCGTGGCCCCCTACAAGGAAGGAGCCAAGGACGAGGCCCAGGTGCTCTCGCGCTATTATTCCTGCCCGGAATGGCTGGTGCGCCTGTGGATGGAGACCTGCAGCCGCGAGGACGTGGCCCGCTACCTCAAGGCCCAGGCCCGTCCGCCCGCCGTGGGACTGGCTGTGGAGCGCGACGCCTTCCCCCAGGCTGGCGGCGACGAGGCCGCCGAAGGGCTGGCGCGCAAGCTGGCGGCGCATCCTTCCTGCCTGGGCCGCAGCGGCCTGGGGCTGGCCTTCCAGCCCGGCACGGGCCTGGACGTTCTGGTGGCGGACCTGGCCCTGACGGACCAGGAGCGCGACGCGCTGTACCGCCAGGGCTTTGCCGCGCGCGAGGCTTTGGCCGCCCTGAATCCCGGCCGCTGGAAAACCCCGGTGTGGGATGCCTGCTGCGGGCGCGGCGGCAAAACGCGGCTTATTTTGGAAGCGGGCGCCACGCCCGTGCTCGCCAGCGACACGCACCAGGGACGCCTGCGGGCCCTGGCCAGGGAGCTGGCCCCGGCGCTGGAGGACGGCCGTCTGCTGGCCTTCCGCGCCCGCGCGGACGAGCCCGCGCCCCTGCCTCTCAGCGGGTTGGGAGCCCCCGGCACCATCCTGCTCGATGCCCCCTGCACGGGCCTGGGCACGCTTTCTCGCAGGCCGGACATCAAGTGGAAGCGCACCGAGGCGGACATCACCGCCCTGGCGCGCACCCAGGCGGCCATGCTGCGCCAAGCCTACGCCTCTCTGCCGGTGGGCGGCACCCTGCACTACCTCACCTGCACCCTCACCCCGGCGGAAAACCAGCGCCAGGTGGGGGCCTTTGTGGCGGAGCACCCCCAGGCAAGGCTCATGGGCACCTGGACCACGCCGCCGGAGGTGTCCACGGGTGAGTTCTTCTACAGCGCGAGCTTTGTAAAGAGCTAAGGCGTGAAGGGTTAGGCGGGCGAGCAGGGCGAGGGCTGTGCGGCTCCCAAGAGCCACCTGGGCCTCCAGGCACTGGCGAATTATCCGCCAAGGCCTTTACACGGCACAGGGGAGCCTGTATGTAAGTGGTCGCCCCCTTCCTTTTGCGATGGAACACCATGAGCGACAATGACATGTCCGAAGCCGACTGTCCGAGCCTGACCATCTCCGGGGAGAGCGGGTTTGCCACCAGCACCGGCGGGTGCGCGGGCAGCGTGTTCCGCGCGGCCTTCTTTGCCAGCCGCTCCATCATGTACCTCATCGACCCCGTGAACGGGGAGATAGTGGACGCCAACCCGGCGGCCTGCGCCTTTTACGGCTACAGGCACGAAGACGTCCAGCACCTGCCCCTCACCGCGGTGAGCCTGCTGGCGCAGGACCGCATCCTGGAGCTGTTGGCGAACATCACCAAGGCCGGGGCCGTTCAGTTCACCACCCGCCACAAGCTGAAGAACGGCCAAGTGCGCGACATGGAGCTCGACGCCACGCCCATCACCCTGGCCAACGGGCGGCGCTGCATCTTCTTCGTCGGGCACGACATAACCGCGCGCATACAGGCCGAGAACGCCCTGCGCGAGCGGGAAAGCCTGCTTCGGGCCATCCTGGATTCCGCCGGGGAGGGCATCGGTTTCAAGGATATCCAGCACGTGTACCGCGAGGCCAACCCGGCCTTTTGCGCCATGCTGGGCGCCCCGTGCGAGTCCATTCTGGGCCGCAAGAGCGAGGAGTTTTTCGACCCCGAGACCAACGCCGTGCACCTGCGCACCGACGAGCAGGTGCTGCGCAGCCGGGCCAGCGTGGTGTACGAGGTTGCCTACCCCGGCGAAAACGGCGGCCGCCTGCTCAGCATCAACAAAACCCCCGTGGTGGACAGCGAGGGCCACTGCCTGGGCGTGGTGTTCATCAACCACGACATCACCCAGCTGCGCCGGGCGGAGGAAGCCCTGCGCCAGTCCGAGGGCATGCTCCGGGCCATCATCCACTCCGCCCTGGACACCATATGCGTCATGGGCGCGGACGAATGCTTCCGCGAGGCCAACCAGACCTTCTGCGACCTGGTGGGCTTTGCCCGGGACGAGGTGCTGGGCGCGCCCTTGTCCAAGGTGTTCGGGCCGGAGGA
>JAVBYL010000311.1 GCA_030824035.1 Humidesulfovibrio sp. | reverse complement strand
TCGGGCACGGTGGTCTTGCTGACGATGGCGATTTTGACCTTGCGGGTGGTGTCGGTGATGATGGCGAACTGGGAGACATCGGCCGAGCTGCCCGCAGTGGTGGGCACGCAGATGAGCGGCGGGCAGGGGATGGAGACGTTGTCCACGCCCTCGTAGTCCGTAATATGGCCGCCGTTGGAGCTGACGATGCCGATGCCCTTTGCGCAGTCCATGGGGCTGCCGCCGCCCACGGCGACGATGGCGTCGCAGCTCCTTTCCTTGGCCAGCTCCGCGCCGCGCATCACCTCGGAATCGCGTGGATTGGGGCTCACGTCCGCATACACTGCGTACTCGATGTTCGCCTCGTCCAGGGCGTTGATGATCTTGGGGAACCAGCCCAGGGCCATGACGCCCGGATCGGTGACGAGCAGCACCTTGCGCACGCCGAGGTTCAAGGCATGACGCCCCACCAGCAGCGCCGCCCCTGGGCCGAAAACGAACTCCGGGGCCACGAATTTGCGCAGCTCAAGCAAGGCGTCCGGGCTCATATATACCTCCGTTGCATGGCGCGCCAGGGGGGTGACTGCCGAGATGGACTGATGTCCTATCGGAAATATACATGAAACGCCTGCCCAAGGGAAGGTGCTCCCGGCATCTATGTGCTTGTGGGAATCAGAAAACCCAGGTTTGGCCAGCGGCCAGGGCGTGCACCCGGCAGCTTTGCAGACGAGAGCCCAGGGCCTTGGCGCTTTCCGCGCCGGTGCAGTGCCCGACGATGAGCTCGCGCACGCCGAAGTCCTCCAGAGCCTGGGCCGTCTCTTCTATTGCCGCTGTCCCGGCCTTGAACAGGTGCAGCCCGCCCAGCACGGCGTGGACCTGCAGCAGCCCGGTGCGCTGCCGCAAAGTGTGCAGGGAGTTGGCAAGGCCGCTGTGGCAGCAGCCCAGAATGACCACAGGGCCGCGGGCGGTTTCCAGCAGCAGGAAGGCGTCGTCAGGCACGGAGTCGGGCTCATTCGCCTGCGTATCCAGGGAAAAGCCCTGTACGGCCTCGAAGCGCCCCGGTTCGCGGGTTATGTCCGCCAGGAGGGTGAGGCCGGGGGCCAGCGGCGTGAGCAGCCCCGCGTGCCGGAACTGTGGCAGTGGGCTGGGCGGGCCGATGTGCCGCGCCTTGCCTTTTTCCTTGGCGTACCTGTCCTGGGCGCAGGCGGGGTGGGCATAGATATCACCCGCAAAGCCCGCCGCAAGCAGGGCGTTCATCCCGCCGGTGTGGTCGTAGTGCCCGTGGCTCAGCGCCAGGCCGCGCGCCTCGAGAATATCGATGCCCAAGGCCAGGGCGTTTTTCAGGAAGAGATCGGTCTGCCCGGTGTCCCAGAGCCACAGGCCACCTTCTTCCGCCTCGTCTGCCTCGTCCGGGTCGCTGCCGCACCGCGCGCAACGTCCGCAGCCTTGGGTGGCGGGGGGGCTGCCAAGGTCGACGGCCAGGGCCAGGCCCCACTCGCAGCCGATGCCGGGCGTGGCGGATTCATTGTCGCACAGGACGACGACGCGGCGCTGGCGCACTAGCCCTTCTTGACGACTTTGTCGTGCTTGCCGCCGGGCTGCGGCCATTTCTGCGGGTCGTCCTTGAACAGCTTGTAGTTGATGGAGTCCACCAGCGCCTGCCAGCTGGCCTCGATGATGTTGTGCGAGACGCCCACGGTGGTCCAGCGGTCCTGCTTGTCGCCGGACTCGATGAGCACGCGGACGTAGGAGGCCGTGCCGGTTCCGTCGCGGTTCTCACGCGTCATCACGCGCACCTTGAAGTCCAGCAGGCGCATCTGGGCAAGGTTGGGGTAGGAGGGCTCCAGGGCGCGGCGCAGGGCCATGTCCAGGGCGTTCACCGGGCCGCGGCCCGTGGCGGCCGTATGCGCCACCTCGCCACGCACCTGCAGCATCACCGTGGCCTCGGAGAAGGGCTCCTTGTCCTCGGTGATGGAGTCCAGCACGCGGAAGTTCACCAACTGGAAGTAGCGCTTGCTCCAGCCCATCATGCGGAAGAACAGGATCTCGTAGCTGGCCTCGGCCACGGAGTACTCGTAGCCCATGCACTCGCGCTTCTTGAGCTCGGCGAGCAGGTCCAGCACCGCCGGATCGTCCTTGTCCAGGTCGTAGCCGTACTGGCGGGCCTTGAACAGGATGTTGCTGCGGCCGGCGAGGTCGGAAAGCAGAATGCGGTTGACGTTGCCCACCAGCTCCGGCTCGATGTGCTCGTAGGTTTGCGGATTCTTCACCACCGCGCTCACGTGCACCCCGCCCTTGTGGGCGAAGGCCGAGCCGCCGACGTAGGCCTGGCGGGGGAAGGGCCGCAGATTCACCGTCTCCGCCACGTAGTGGGCCACACGGGTGAGCTTTTGCAGGTTCTGCGCGCCGATGCAGTGCACGCCCATCTTGAGTTCCAGGTTGGGGATGACGGAGCAGAGGTTGGCGTTGCCGCAGCGCTCGCCGTAGCCGTTCATGGTGCCCTGCACCTGCACGGCGCCAAGGCGCACGGCCTCCAGGCTGTTGGCCACCGCCAGCTCGGCGTCGTTGTGGGTGTGGATGCCCAGGGCCGCGCCGGGCAGGGCGGCCTGCACCTGCGGCAATATCTCGCTGATCTCGTGGGTCAGGGTGCCGCCGTTGGTATCGCACAACACCAGCACGTCCGCGCCGGAGTCAAAGGCGCGCTTCAGGCAAGCCAGGGCGAAGTCCTTGTTGGCCTTGAAGCCGTCGAAGAAGTGCTCCGCGTCGAAGAACAGCTCCTTCAGGTTGGGCCGCAGGAAGGCCAGGCTGCCGCCGATGAGGTCGAGGTTGCGCTCCGGGGTGACGCGTAGGGCGTGCACCACGTGGAAGTCCCACGTTTTGCCGAAGATGGCCGCAACCTCGACCCCGGCCTCAAGGATGGCCTTGAGGTTGGGGTCGGAGTCCGCCGCTGTTTTGGCGTTGTGCGTGCTGCCGAAGGCGGACATGCGCACGTTCTTCAGGGAGTAGTTCTTGATCTCCTTGAAGAACTGCTTGTCCGTGGGGTTGGAGCCCGGCCAGCCGCCCTCGACGTACTGAATCCCTAGCTCGTCCAGCTTCCGGGCAATGCGGATCTTGTCCTCTGTGGTGAGGTGCAGTTCCTCGGCCTGGGTGCCGTCGCGAAGGGTCGTATCGTAGATGCTGGCCTGGCGCATGGTTCTCCTACCTATTGTTGTTCAGAGCCGACGAAGGTCTGGTGCAGGGTGCGCACCGCGAGTTCGGTGTACTTGTCCTCGATGAGGCAGGAGAGCTTGATCTCCGAGGTGCTGATCATGAGGATGTTGATGTTCTCGTCGCGCAGGGCGCGGAAGGCCTGGGCGGCAACGCCGGAGTGGTTGCGCATGCCCACGCCGATGACCGAGACCTTGCTGACGCCACGGTCGGAAAGCAGGGCCAGGTAGCCGATGTCCTTTTTCAGAGCCTCAAGGATTTTGAGGGTGTGGTCCACATCGGCGCGGGGAACGGTGAAGGTGATGTCCGTGCGGCCGTCCTTGCTGGGATTCTGCACGATCATGTCCACAAGAATCTTGCTCTCGGCGATGGGGGTGAAGATCGACGCGCACACGCCGGGCTCGTCGAGCACGCCCACGAGGGTCACCTGAGCCTGGTCTTTGTCATAGGCAACGCCGGAAACCTGAACCGCTTCCATATTCGCATCCTCCTGGGTGACGATGGTGCCGGGCTCGTCGCTGAACGTCGAGCGCACATGCACGGCCACGTTGTATTTCTTGGCAAACTCAACCGAGCGTATCTGCAGCACCTTGGCGCCCATGCTGGCCATCTCCAGCATCTCGTCGTAGGAGACGCGGTCGAGCTTCTTGGCATCGGCGCAGATGTTGGGGTCGGTGGTGAACACGCCGGGAACGTCGGTGTAGATCTCGCACACCTGGGCCTTGAGGGCGGCGGCCACGGCCACGGCGGAGGTGTCGGACCCGCCACGGCCCAGGGTGGTGATGCGGTCGCCCGGATCAACGCCCTGGAAGCCGGCCAGCACCAGCACGTCGTAGTCGGCCAGCATGCCGGTGATCTTGGCGCTGTCGATGCTTTCGATGCGGGCCTTGCCGTAGGAGTCGTTGCTGATGATGGGGATTTGGAAGCCCAGGAGCGAGCGGGCGCGCAGGCCTTCGTCCTTGGCCATCATGGCGAAAAGCGCCACGGAGATCTGCTCGCCCGTGGAGACGAGGCTGTCCAGCTCCGCCGCGTCCGGAGTGTGCGACCACTCCTTGGCCAGGGCCAGGAGGCGGTTGGTTTCCCCGGCCATGGCGGAAAGCACCACAATGACCTTGTTTCCGTCCGCCAGCGGCTTGCGGACCTTGTTCAGCACCTGCTTCATGCACTCCAGATTGCGCACGGAGGTGCCGCCAAATTTCTGCACCACAATGTTGTTCATCTTCACTAACCCTTCTGCCATTGGTTGAGCTTCCGCCATTGGTTGAAAGAGGGGGCCAGGGACTCGAGCAGTCCGCAGGCCGTTTTCCCCAATGCCCTGATTTCAAGCGCCCGTCCAGAGGGAACAGAGCTCCACTCCAGGTGCAGGGCCTCCTCGGGCCAGTCCTGGCGCGGAATGTTCTCTATCCACTCCGCCACCACAAGCAGACCCCGGTCGTCCAGCGCGTCGTGAAATTCCTCCGGTGCATGTCCTGGGCTGCGGTACAGGTCGAAGTGCGCCACCTGTGGGGTGGTGGGGTAGATGTTCATCAAATTGAAGCTTGGGCTGCTAACCTCGGCCTGCTGCGCCCCGGGCAGGGCTGCCACAAACCCGCGCACCAGCGTGGTTTTGCCGGAACCGAGCCCCCCCTGGAGCAAGAGCGACACGAAGCCTCCCGAGCCGCTCCCTCCCTCAGGGTAAGCGCCCGCGCCCGAAAGCGAGCGCGCCAAAAGCGCGCCCAGCTCCCGCGTGGCCTGCTCGTCCGGGAGCAGCAGGGCAAGGCTGTCCGGCATGCGTTATTTGTCCTGCCCCAGCAGGGTGCGCAGAATGTCCTCCTTGCCCACCACGCCAACGAGCTTGCCGGAATCCACCACCGGCAGGGTGTACAGCTTCTCGTTCACCATGATGGTGGCGATCTCGTCGATGGGGGTGTTCGGAGCCACCGCCTTGGGGCTTGGGGTCATGGCCTCGGAAACCTTGGTGGCGGCGATCTTCTTGATCTCCCGTTCGAAGTCGTCGCGGCTGGAAAGGGCGATGAACCCATCAAGCACGGCGAGGATGGAGGGCATGGTGACCTGCTTCTGCTGGGCGACGAGGTCGCTTTGGCACAGCACGCCCACGACATGTCCGGCGGCGTCCACCACGGGCGCGCCGTTGATCTTCCTGTCGATGAGCAGCTTGACTGCGGTGCGGATGTCCGTGTCCGGGGAAAGGGTCACGGGATTGCTGGTCATGATGTCGAGTGCCTTCAGCATGTTGCGCGCTCCTTGAGAATGACGGGCAGAGTGTGGGCGATCTCCGAGGGGAGGTTGCCGCGGCCTGGAAACGCTTGAGCCAAATGAACGCCGCAGAGCCCGTGCCAATACACCCCAAGGCAGGCGGCCTGCAAGGGGGGGATGCCACGGCACAGCAAGGCGGCGAGAACGCCGGAAAGCACATCCCCCGAGCCGCCCACGGCCAGATTGGGGGCGGAGATGGGGCTGACGCAGGTTTGCGCGCCCTGGGTGATGAGCGTGCCAGCGCCCTTGAGCACCAGCACCTGCGGATGCTCTGCGCTGAACCGCTCGGCGGCGGACATGCGGTTGGCCTGGAGCTCGCCCATGCCCATGCCGATCATCCGGGCCATCTC
>JAVBYL010000281.1 GCA_030824035.1 Humidesulfovibrio sp. | reverse complement strand
CAGGCCGTAGCCGGGGCGTTCCGGCGGCTTGGGGCACACCACCGGGGCCATGTAGCCCGTGCTCTCGGTGATGATGGGGCTGGCCGGTCGTTCGCCCTTGCGGCGCAGGCCGCCGGAATACGCCTCCACCCAGCGCTCGGCGCAGCTCTCGGGCAGCTCCTGCACAAAGGGGCTGGGGATGGCCGGTTCGCGGCAGTTGTTGTAGCGGTTGTACAGCGTGCCGGGCACCAGCAGGGTCAGCTCGTCCTTGGCGCGGGTGCAGGCCACGTACATCAGCCTACGCTCCTCCTCCATGTCCTCCTGGCGCTGCATGGCCTTCTTGGACGGGAAGCGCTCCTCCACCAGGTCGATGAGCACCACGCCGCCCCATTCCAGGCCCTTGGCCGAGTGCACGGTGGAGAGCACCACGGCGTTGTTGCCCGCGTCGTCGTCTTCGCCGCCGGTGCCGTCCAGGCACAGGTCGGCAAGAAAATCCTCCACATCGCGGTAGTTCACGGCGATTTGCGCCAGCTGTTCCAGGCCCGCCTGGCGCTTGGGATAGTCGTCGGGATAGATTTGCACCAGCTGCGGCGTGTAGTAGGCCATGACGCGTTCCAGCGCGGCGGCGGGGTTGTGCTTGAGCCCGCGCAGGGCCTCCAGCTCCACCAGCAGGGTGGTGAGCTCCGGAAAGCGCTTCTGGTGCTTTTCCATGCCCTTGCCATCGCCCGCCAGCAGGGCCGTGGCGATTTTGGAGGCCGTGCGGCCCCCCACGCCCTTGATGAAGCCCAGCACGCGCTGCCAGGCCAGCATGTCCGCCGCGTTGGCCGCCAGGCGCAGGTAGCCCAGCACGTCCTTGATGTGCGCGGCCTCGTGGAAACGCACGCCGCCATACTTGCGGTAGGGCAGCCCGGCGCGGGTGAGGGCCACCTCCAGCGGGTAGGACTGATACCCGGCGCGGAACAGCACGGCGATGTCCGACAGCGGGAAGCGCCCGGCCATGTCCGTGATGATGCTGACGGCCTGCTGCGCCTGGGACTGGTCGCTCAGGGCCTCGATGACGCGGGGGCGCGGGCCGTCGGTGCGGTCGGTGAAGAGCTTCTTGTCGAACTTGAGGCTCGCCCCGTCGAGGATCACGTTGGTCAGGTCGAGGATGGGCTGGGTGGAGCGGTAGTTCTTTTCCAGGCGGATGAGCTTGGCGCCTTTGTAGATGTTGGGAAAGTCCAGGATGTTGGCGACATTGGCCCCACGGAAGGCGTAGATGGACTGGGCGTCGTCGCCCACGGCCATGACGTTGCCGCTTTCCCCGGCCAGCAGGCGCACCAGCCGCGCCTGGACCAGGTTGGTGTCCTGGTATTCGTCCACCATCACAAAGGGATAGCGGCGGCGCATGAACTCGCGGATTTCCTCGTGGTCTACCAGCAGGCGCTCCAGGCCAAACAGCAGGTCGTCGTAGTCCATGAGGCCCTGCACGCGCTTGGCCTTTTCGTATTCCTCGCCCAGGCGCTCCAGGTCGGACTGGTAGGGGGTGAGGTGGAAGGCCTCCCGCTCCAGCAGGGCCGGGATGGGCAGCTCCTTGTTGCGGCTTTTGGAGAGCACATCGGCCATGGTGGCGCGCTTTGGGTAGGAGCGGTCGCCCTTGCCCAGGTCCAGGTGGGTCTTGATTTCCCCCAGCAGGTCCTCGGAGTCGGAGCGGTCCATGAGGGTGAGGCCGTTGGGGTAGCCCGCCTCTGCCGCGTGGCGGCGCAGCACGGAATACGCGAAGCTGTGGAAGGTGCCGCCGCTGGCCCCGGTGAGGGGGCGGCCCAGCAGGGTTCCGGCGCGGTGCAGCATTTCCTGGGAGGCGCGGCGGGTGAAGGTGAGCAGCAGGATGTTCTCCGGGGAGACGTGCTCCTGCACCAGCCTGGCCAGGCGGTATACGATGGTGCGCGTTTTGCCGCTGCCAGCGCCCGCGATGACCAGCACCGGGCCGTCCACGTGCAGGGCGGCCTCCAGCTGGGCCGCGTTCAGTTCGCGCTCAAAGTCTATGGTCATAGGAGGATGCCGCCTGTGCTGTTCTGGATGCCGAAATGGTCGAGGACGAGGGTGCCGACGTCACGCACCTGGACAGGGCGTGAGTATTCGGGGCTGTTGGCCTCGGAGTCATAGAAGAACGCGTCCTCCGGCCTGTGCATGCCCGTGCGGCCATAATGGCCGAACACCGTGGCGCGGTCGAACTTGGCCTTGCAGTCAAACCCCGGCTCCGGCACGCAAAGAAGATCCGGCGCGTCCTGCGCGCCCTCGTACAGCTCGCGCCCGTCGAGCACCCTGTTCATGACGCGCTGGCCGTGCCAGGTCAAGTCCATTAGGCGCTGGCGGATATCTTGCCGCAGGGCGGGGCAGTCGGCCTCGGCCACGCGGCCGCGCGCATACCGGGAGGCGCGGTGCAGGTAAATGCGGCCCGGGTCCAGGGCGAAGGCGCGGCTGTCCGGGGCGATGACGCCTGCGTCCCACTCGTCGCGGGGGGGGCGCTCCAGGCGCAGGTATCCGGCCTCGATGAGCACGCGGTTGAGGTCCACCTCCTGCGTGAGTTCGCAGAACCCGTGGTCGGCCAGGGCCAGCAGCCGCTTGGGGCCGGGCAGGGCGTCGTAGCGGTCCAGGAACTCGCCCAGCACACGGTCCCACTCCACCAGCAGGCCCAGGCAGGCCTCGTGCAGTGGGTGGCCTGGGTGATCCACGGCGTGAAACAGGAAGTGGAACAGGCGGTCGGTCTCCGTGAGCACGTAGACGAACAGATCCCAGGCGAGGTCGGGCCACAGGAGGTTCAGGGCGGCGCGGCGGGCGTCGAGGGAGCGGCGCAGCTCGGCCAGCAGATGGCCGGGGTCCGTGGCTCCGCGGGTGGTGTCGCCCTCCACGCGGTAGCCTGCCGCGGCCAGCGGGCCGAGCAGAAAGGGCGGGTACACGGCGCGGGCAAGCTCCGGCGCCACAAACCCGGCGATGAGCATGCCGCGCAGGGGCCTGGCCGGGGCCATGTTCGGCAGGTTGACGATGCGCGAGACCAGCCCCTTTTCCCCAAGCTGTTCAAACAGCGTGGGGCAGCGCACGTCGTCGAAGCTGGCGATGCGCAGGGCGTAGGTGGCGGGGTCCAGCACCGTGAAGCCTTGCACGCCGTGCTCGCCCGGACCCTTGGCGGTGAAGAAGCTCGTCCAGTTGACGGGTGAAAGCTCCGGCAACTCGGCCTCGATGCTGCTGGCGCGGGGCAGCAGCCGGGCCAGGTTCGGCAGGCGCGGGGCCAGCCCCCCGGTCCCGCCCTGGGCAAGGCGGTGGGCCAGGGAAAGCGGCAGTCCGTCCAGGCCGAGGACGACGAGGCGGGGGCGGTCCGGGGTCATGCTGTGCGCCGCCGCATGCCTGCCCTAAAGCAGTTCAACGTCGAACTTTTCCATGAACTGCACAGGGTTGTACGAGAGCTTGGCCTTGCGCAGGCCTTCGTCGCCCAGGTCCTGCTCGCGGTTCACCAGGGCGAAGCGCCCCTCCTGCGCGGCCAAAAAGTGCTTGTTGATGGCCTGGTACACGCCCTTGAAGCGGGTATCGCCCTTTTCAAAGTGGATGACCACGGTGCTGTTGCCCAGGCATTCGCCCACGGTGTAGGCCACCACCTTGCCATCCACGCGCATGGCCCCGCCCATGAGGCAGCGCATGCGGTCAAAGTCCTTGAGCACGCGGCAGATGGCCTGGTTCTCGGCCACCAGTGCCTCGGAGGGGTGCTCCTGCCAGCCGTGCCACTCGGCCTGCATGTCCAGCACTTCCTCCACGCATTCCGCATACATGGGGGAATATTCGAACATGTAGCTCTTCTCGAACTGGTTGAGCAGGTTCTTCTTTTTGTGGAACTTGTTGCCCTTGAGCTCCACCAGCTCCGGCACGGAGTACACGTAGTCGAAGTGGTCGCGGGCTTCGGTCATGCGGATGCGCCCGGCGAAGGCCTGTTCCCAGATGCGCGCCAGGGCGGCGGGCACGCGGGTGAAGCGCATGGGGCCGTTCAGGCAGGGCAGGGCCGTCCAGTCCACCTTGGTCCAGTCGCCCACGGGCGCCCAGTGGATCTCCCGCGGCAGGGTCTGCTTGATCCAGACCATGTTGTGCGCAAAGCGCCAGGAGAGGCCGTAGTGCTCGCTCCAGCCATACAGGTTGGCGTAGGCGTAGTCCGAGGTGACCTGCGGGCAGGTGCCCAGCACGGACATGTAGTCGACCTGCCGCTCCAGGGTGATGGGCTCGTAAACGAAGGATGTGTTCATGTGGATGATCCGTTGCGGGTTTTGGACATGGCGAAGCGCTGCCAGTTCCAGCGGGTGAAGATGTAATACAATATGGTGGCTTGGCAAGCCTGGGATGCGAGCATGGAGATCCACACGCCGGTGGAGTTGCCGTACACCCAGTGCCCCAAAACGTAGGCCAGGGGCAGGCGCACCAGCCAAGTTCCCAGGCCCATGCCCAGCAGGTTGTACAGCGTGGCCCCGGCCCCGCCCAGGGCTCCGGCCAGAATCATGGTGGTGAGGGTGAAGGGGATGGCCAGGATGTTGTAGTACAGGTAGCCCAGGGCCTCCGCCTGCACCTCCGCCTTGGGCGCGATGAACGCGGCGATGGGCTCCATGAACTGCCACACCACCAGCGCAACGATGCAGATGAGCACCAGCCCGATGAGCAGGATGCGCAGCCCGACGCGCTTGGCCTCCAGCGGCTTGCCCGCGCCCAGGTAGTTGCCCACCAGCACGCTGGCCGTGAGGTTGAAGGCGAAGGCGGGCAGGAAGAGGATGGACTCCACCCGCGCCCCGGCGGCCATGCCGGCCAGGGCCATGACGCTATTCTCCGGCAGGCTGGCGGTGATGGCAAAGAGCACCAGGTAGCCGGAATGCCAGACGATCTGCATGAGCCCGGCGGGCCAGGCGACCTTGAACAGGTACGGGAAGGCCACGCGCACCCAGCACCACGGGGCGAAGATGTTTCGCCGCAGGGTGCCGTCTCGCCTAAGCATATACAGGCTGAAGGCCGCGCCGAGGCTGATGGACGAGAAGGTGGCCCAGACGATGCCCTGGACGCCGAGCTTTGGCAGGCCCCACAGGCCCAAGCCCAGGCCGAAGTCCATGGTTGTGTTGACGACGGTGACGAGGATCATGGCGTAGAGGGGAACCATGACCTCGCGCCGGGCGCGGAACACGGCATTGAGCACGATGAGCAGGTAGTAGGGCGGCAGGGTGTAGAGGAAAACCTCAAGGATATAGCCGGTGAGCGGGGCGATGTCTTCCGGCACCTGCAGGGCGCGCACGAACAGGTCCTTGGCCGGGAGGCCCAGCAGCGGGAACACCAGGCCGAAGGCCACGGCGATGATGAGGCACAGGCCGACGTAGCGCTCCGCTCGGCGGGTTTTGCCCGCGCCCATGGACTGGCTGATGGCGGCCACGCCGCCCCCGGCCACCGCCGTGGCGATGACCAGGAAGAAGAACAGCGATTGGGTGATGATGCCCAGGCCCGCCTGCACGCGGTGGTCGATGCGCCCGGCGACCCAGACGTCCACGAACCCGATGAGGAAGTGGAAGAGCATCATGAGCATCTGCGGCCAGGAGAGGCTCCAGATGAGGCGGGACTGGCTCTTGATTTCGGGCTGCATGTGCTCTCTGCGGTTGGGGCGTTGCTCTGTGGGCCAAGAAGGGAATCTAGGCATGAATTGCCCCCTGCCAAGGGGCGCGGCCGCATTTTCTTTACATGCGGCGCTTGTTGTGCTCAATGTAGCCGAACAAACTCAAGTCCTCGCAACCGGAGGGGCCGCCATGACGACCAGAGCCGAGAACACCCATGACCAGCG
>JAVBYL010000284.1 GCA_030824035.1 Humidesulfovibrio sp. | reverse complement strand
AATTCTACGACGCTTCCTGGGACCGCTGGCAGGACATGATCCGCTACTCCCCGGCCCCGCGCCTGAGGCGCGAAAAGGCGCTGGGCTGGCTGCGGGAGCACCGCCCCGCCACGGTCCTTGATGTGGGCTGTGGCAATGGCGAGCTGCTCTCGGAGGTCCAGCGCGTTTTGCCGGGGGCTAGGCTCACCGGCGCGGACATCTCCCCGGCCGTGGTGGCGGCCAACGCGGCGCGCTTTCCCGGCATGGCCTTCACGGTGATGAACCTGGACGAGGACGCGCAGGCCCCGATGGAGCGCCACGACGCCGTGGTGTGCATGGAGGTGGTGGAGCACTGCCTGGACCCGGAAGCGGCGCTGGAGCGCCTGGCGGCGCTCACGGGGCACGTGCTCGTCCTCTCGGTCCCCTGCGGTCCGCTGTTCGCCCTGGACCGGCAGGTGGGCCACACCCGGCATTTCACCCCCGCGGACATCGTTCCCGTGCTGGAGCGGGCCGGACTGCGCGTGGAGCTGGCCCAGCGCTGGGGCTTCCCGTTCTTCAACCTGTACAAGCACGCCATCAACCTGCGCCCGCAGGCCATGGCCGAGGCCTTCCTGTCCGACAAGCCATACTCCGCCGGGCAGAAGCTCCTGGCCTCCGCCGCGCTGGCCGCCTTCCGGCTCTGCCTGCCCTGGTGGGGCTATCAGCTGTTTGTGGTGGCCCGGCGCGAGACTTCCGGCAAGGCTCCCGCGGGAACCACGAAGTAGTTCCCCACCTTGCCCGTGCCAAGCAGGGCGTTGAGCGCATAGACGGCGCGAATGGCCAGGGCGAAAGCCGGGCTGGCCGTCAGGCGGCTGGCCGGGGTCTCGTCAAAACTGGCCGACAGCACCCGGAAGCCGTGGCGGTTCAGCAGCAGCTCCATGGCCCGGCGCGAAAAGTTCCAGGCGTGGTGCGGCAGATTGAAGCACCCGCGCAGCAGGCGGCGGCCCACGGGCGGGCACAGCCCAAGCATGGCCAGGGACAGGAAGTTGAACGTCTCCCGGCTGTTGTTCACCCGCAGGTAAAACACCCCGCCGGGCTCCAGCGCCGGGGCCAGCCGCCCCAGCAGGGCGAAGGCCCCCTCCATGTGCTCAAAGGAATCCCAAAAGGTGATGCAGTGGTACGGCCCGCCCAGGTCGGCCACGTCCTCCACCCGCGAAAAGCGCACGCGCTCCAGCACTCCCGGCGGCTGCATGCTCCGCAGGGATTCGTCGGCCTCCACGCCGCGCGCGTCGTGCCCACGGCGCAGGCACTCGGCCACAAAACCGCCGCCGCCGCTGCCGATGTCCAGGATGCGCAGCGGGCCGGAGGCCTGGGCCACAGCGGCCAGACGTTGAAAAAATCGCGTGTAGGGCGGGTAGCTCGCGGCATTGCCCAGGCTGTCCGGGTCCAGGTAGCGCAGGTTGTCCGTGGGCACGAAGCAGTCCCCGCGCCAGGCCACCCGCGACCATTGCAGGCGGCAGTCCGGGCAGAGGCAGATCTCCCCGTCGGCATAGGCCACAGTGCGGCAGCCCGCGTGGCCGCAAGCGGGGCAGGCGGGGCTCATGGCCGGGCAGGGGCCTTCCGCCCCGCCGGTTTGCTGGCCACCAAAGACCAGAGGGTCTTGTTGGTGTTCACCAGCGCCGTGACCTCCAGACCGTTGTCTTCGGCCAGGCTGGCAACCTCCCGCCGCCGGAAGTGGTAGGAAATCGGCGCGTGCAGCAGGTCGAAGCAGGAGCACCAGACCGTGGAGAACTTGCCAGCGGCCCACAGGAGCATGTGCGAGGCCAGGGGCAACCGGCGTTTGGCCCACGCATAGCGCGAGCACAACGGCGCATACAGGCCGCGCCCCAGCAGGTGCACAACAACTGCGGGCAAAAAGGCCACAGCGCGCAGGGTTCTGGCGGAAAGATGCCACAACAGCCGCTTGGCGGGCTCCACGAGGTGGGTCATGATGCTGTTGTTTTCGTGGCTGTACACACACACGGACACGAGCCCCCCCGCGCGCACCAGCTCCGCCATGCCCGCAAAGGCGCGGCGGTGGTCCAGCACATGCTGCAGGGCGTGATCGCACAAGGCGACATCGCAGACCCCAGTCTTGAGGGGCAAGGTGGTCAGATCGCCGCGCAGCAGCATCAAGCGCTCGCCGGAGTCCGGCACCAGGTGCCTGATGACATGGATCTCCCTGCCTATTTCGTTCACGATGATGCGTGCTGGCGCGGCCTTGCTCACGTGATAGACCTCCCGCCCATTGCCGCCACAGCCGATGAAGACCGTTTTCCCGCGCATGGCCTCCGGGGCGATGGGGATGAACTCCCAAAACGCCCGCGCGCCGAACAGATCATCCCGGTCCAGCGCCCCTGGATCAAGCGGGCAAACGTCCGTCCACTGGTATTCCCAGTTGCGGGCAACCTCCAGCTGGCGCGTTTCGCCCTCGTCCAGGGTGGCGGGCCGCCCCAAAGCCTCGCCCAGGCCCAGGGCCACCAAGCGCTCCTGCTCCGCCGCGCTCAGGTAATGCTCCGCCGCGCCGCGCGTGAAAAAAATGCCAACCTCGTCCACCACGGGGTAGCGCCTGTCGCAATCCACACACCCCAGCAGGCCGCTAAGCAGCACCTCGCCCCGCGTGTCGGCCTTCAGCAGCGTCAAATCCCCGCCGCAATCCACGCAACACAGGAGGGCGGTATCAGCTACAAGCATGGGAAACTCCAGATGCGCCCAGGCTCATGGCCGGGCCTCGAAGGTGAGAAAGCCGGTGCGCCGCGCCAGCACGGCCAAGGCGTTCAGCGGGATGAGCGCAAGCAGCAGCGCGGCGTAATAGCCCGCGCGCCCGTGGCGCAGGGCCGGGTTGTTGCGCAGGTCCGCCGCGTTGCGCTGCAGCAGGTTCTGCACCGAGAGGGCGAAATGGCTCGTGTTCAACGGATACCCCAACCGCACGCGGCTGAAGCCCGCCCGGCTCAAGAAGGCGCGCAGCTCCCGTGGGCCGAACTGGAAGGTGTGCCGGGGCACATGGTTGCCCCCCCAGAACCTGCCGAACAGGGCGCGGTCGAGGGAGTCGAAGTTGGGCAGCTCCCCCACCAGCACGCCGCCAGGGCGCAGCAAGCGCCGGGCCTGGGCCAACTCGGCGGCCGGGTTCAAGGTGTGCTCCAAATAGTTGTTCATTACAACCACATCAAAGGAACCACCCTCGGCGGGGAAGTCCAGAAAGGTTCCCTGGTGGCAGGGAATGCCCCTGGCCCGCACGGCCTGGGCCGCCAGCTCGCTGAAATCAATGCCCATGAGGTCCGCCGCGCCCAGGGCCCGCAGCTTGGCTAAAAACAGGCCGATGCCGCAGCCCACATCAAGCACCCTGGCCCCGCCAGCCACCAGGGCGGAGAGGCGCGCCTGCTCCGTGCGCTCCAGGGCGCGGAACAGCAGGGAGTACAGCAGCCCCTTCTGCCCCGGCTCGGCGTGGCCGTGGTAGTCCATGCGGTAGGCCTCGCGCAGGTCGTCCAGGTCTAGGAAGGGGAAAAGCTGGCGCACCCCGCACCCCGGGCAGGGGCGGTAGGCGAACTCGCCGGGAAAGCCGTATTCCCAGTCGCGGATGCCGGACACCTCCGCCGGGGCAAGCGTTGCCCCGCACGCCCGGCATGCTTCACCGCGGTCCATTCCCTAGGCTCCCTTCTCCGTCTTGCGGAACATGCCGTGCTGGTCTCGCCCCTCCACCAGCCGTTCCTGGATGAAATTCAGGTCATGGCTGGGCAGGCAGCCGTCGCTCAGGTCCTTCAGGTAGAAAGGATCCTGAAGCATGCGTGCCTGGATATCGGCCAGGGGCTCTTGCACGACATTGCCGTAGGCAATCTGGATGAGCGGGCAGGACACGACATCGCCATACGGGTTTACGGCCATTTTTTCCCGCGCCGCCGGGCAGGAGAGCTTCCGCAGGCCGTTGTAGTTGTCCAGCCGGGCCCAGGGGTGCCGCGCCAAAATCCAGCGCAGGTACCACTTCTCCTCCTCGTTCAGCAGCACATCGAACTTGCCCGCCCAGCGCCCGGTGACGCAGGGGGGGGTGATCATCAGCAAAACGCCCATTTCCCTGGCCAGGCGGACGGTGTTCAGCAGGTCGCCGTTGTAGATCTTATCCTTGGACCCGACGGTGTTGTATGCCACGCGCAGCCCCAGCTCCGCGCCCATGCGGGTGTTCTCCATAATTTTCTTGAAGCTGCCGATCATGCCCCGATTGGCGTCGTGCTGGGCCTCCTGGCTGCTGTCCAGGCCCATTTCGAAGGAGCGCAGGCCAGCGGCCTTGAGGGCCAGCATCTTCTCCCGCGTCATCAAAAAGCCGTTGGTGGCCATGTGCACGTAGCACCCGCGCGAGCTGATGTACTCGCAGAGCTCCAGTACATCGGAATAATACAGCAGCGGCTCGCCGCCGTTGAGGTTGAACTGGAACGCCCCCATGGCCATGGCCTGGTCGATGGCGCTCTTGAACTGGTCCATGGTCAGGCGCTGGCGCTGGCGGTCGTGGTTCAGCGCGCAGGAGCACTGGTCGCACTGGAAATTGCACTCGTAGCCCACGGCCACTTCCAGGGAGCGCAGGGGGAACTCCCCGGCCATGGAGCGCAGCAGGCAGCGCACCGCCTTGGGGATGACGAACCTGTTTTTAAAGAGGATGCCCAGCCCCTGGGAGAGCCGGTTGGAGTTGATCTTCCGCAGGATTGCACGGCGCTGGCGGGGGTCCGCGTACAGGGCGCGAAAGGCCTCCAGTTCCGGGTCCGCGATGCGGGTAGTCTCAGTAGCGCTCATGACCGGGCCTCGTGGGGTTATGCCGCTTGCGCGCCATGCCTAGGTGCGAAAGCTTGAGGTGAACAGATAAAAAACCTTGTATTCCAGCAACACAGCGCTGATGCCGAAGCGGTAGCGCAGCAAAGCAAAAGGCTTATACAGCCACGCCAGCAGCTGCAACACCCGAAAACGCAACGTCCCACCGGTCTCCACCTTGAACAGCTTGTCGTCGATGAAGAAGGAGGTGATCTGCATCATGTTGATCATATCGGCGAAGGCCGCGCTGTACCAGGGGGGGCGAAAGTCGCCCTCGGCCTCGCCCTCTGTCCACTCCAGCAGGTGCACGGGCTTGCGGTAGCCCATCTCCAGGGCGCGCTCGTACAGCTCCGTGCCGGGCAGGGGGCGGAACTTGTTGGGCATGAACATCACCGCGCTGGGGTTCTCCTCGATCATGCGCAGGGTGAGCTCCCTGGTCAAGCGCAGGTCTTCCAGCGTTTCCCCCGGCAGCCCAACGATCCAGTTGTAGGCGGTCTTGATCTCCGGGTGGCGCGCCATCTTGCGGTTCACCTCGATGATGTCCTCCACCGTGCAGTTCTTGCGGATCAACTTCAGCATCCTGGGCGAGCCGGACTCCGCGCCGATGTGCATGATGTTCGTTCCGGCATCGGCCAGCTTGGAAAGGAAGGCGTCGCTCATGCGTTTGAGCTCATTGATGCGCGCCCCGCGGAACCCCAGCTTCAGGCTCAGGCCTCGCCTGCGCAGCTCGTCGATGATGGCCTCCACGTGGTCTGGCCGCACAAAGGAGTCGTCGTCGATGAAATAGATGTACGTGGCTCCGTAGCGCTGGTGGACGAACTCGATGTGGTCCACCACGTCCGCCACGGGGATCAGCCGGTACTTGGGCCGGATTTCCCGGTACTGCGCCGGGGAGGAGCAGAAGGCGCACTGGTAGGGGCAGCCCATGGCGCTGAACAGCGGAAAAATGCGCTCGCCGTTGTCCAACTGCCCGTAGCTGCCCAGGTGGCGCTCCACCAGGTGGTAGGGAATGTCGCGGTGATCCAGCAC
>JAVBYL010000387.1 GCA_030824035.1 Humidesulfovibrio sp. | reverse complement strand
CAGAGACGGAAGGCGCTGTGTTCGCAGCGATCAAGCCTTCTGAATAAAAAAGTTTTTACGTAATTTCCGTGGCGCGCCGCGCCACCGATTGCGCCGGGACGTGTTTCTGCGTATCGTTTTTACTGGTTGCGGAACGACGGCACAAGTGGGGTTTTGGGTGAGGCAGGGCGGGCGGATTCTTGTGGTGGACGATGAGCGGCTGAACATCCTTGTTCTGCGCGGCATCCTGGCCAATGCGAACCTTGAGGTGCTGAGCGCCAGCGATGGGGCCCAGGCCCTGGCAATGGCGAACGAGCACAGCCCGGATCTCATTCTGCTGGACGTGATGATGCCCGGCGAGAACGGCTTCGACATCTGCATGAAGCTCAAGCAGCATGGCCCGACCAGTCACATCCCGGTCATCTTCGTCACTTGCCTCACGGACGTATCCAACAAGCTCACGGGCCTGAACCTCGGCGCCGTGGACTACATCACCAAGCCTTTCCATGCTCTCGAGGTCGTGGCGCGTGTTCGCAGCCATTTGAATTCCCGGCGCAGGCAGGGCGATCTCATCAAGGCCCAGGCCGACCGCCTTGGCCAACTGCAGGCGGCCCAGCAGGCCATGCTGGTTCGGCCGCAGAGCCTGCCGGGAGCGCGTTTCGACGTCCACTTCATGCCCGTGCTGGAGGCTGGCGGCGATTTTTATGATGTGGTGGACTTTGGCCAGGGCCAGGCCGGGTACTTCCTGGCCGATGTGAGCGGCCACGACCTGGGGGCGTGCTTCATCACCTCCTCGCTCAAGGCGCTGTTCCGCCAGCACGCCGCCGTCGCCACGCCAGCGGCCGAGACGCTGGCGGCCATGAACACCATTCTGCACGCCATCATGCCGGAGGAGCAGTACCTCACGGCCCTTTACCTGCGCATCGACCGCGCCGCCGGGCGCTTCGACCTGGCCAGCGCTGGCCACCCGGCCGCCTTGGCCCAACGCTCCGGCCAAGCGGATTTTCTCGACCTCAGCGGGTCGCCCCTGGGCATGTTCCCCGAGGTGGAGCTGGAATCGGCCCAGGGCGGGGTTGCCCCTGGGGACGGGTTCGTCTTGTACACCGACGGCTTGACGGAGCTTTTCGGCGCGGATTTCGTCACCACGCCTGGGTTCCGCAGTTCCATGTGCCACCTGCTGACCGGGGCGGCGGAGGGGGCTGCCGCCGGGCGCTGTGCCCCTGGGGAGGTGGTGCGCGCCATTGCCGCCAAGTGCGCCGCCAAGTGCGCCGCAATTTGTGCAGCCAATTGCGCCGACGATAGCGCTAATGTGTGTGATGTCCATTGCGCGGCCAAATTCGCCGACATGTGCGCGGCCAGATGCAACGACATGTGCGCCGCCTTCGCCTACGCCCCTGGCGTTGCCAAAGGGGACATCGCCGCCCCCGGAGGCACTGCTGCCGGCATGGGCAGGGCGCCCGGCCCCAGCGACGATGTCCTGGTCATGGAAGTGGTGGTGTGATGCCTGTTGAGGCGCGCCAGAGCGCGGAGGGCGAGGGGATTACCCTGCACTTTGCCGCAGCCGTGGCGAACATCGACGACGCGGTGGAGGTTCTCTGCGGTTTTTTGCGGGCGCGCCAGCTCGGCCCGGTGCTGTTCGATGTGGAGCTCCTGGCCCGGGAGGCCTTCCTCAACGCCGTGCTCCACGGCTGCGGAGGCGACGCGGTGCGCTTCGTGCAGGCGGAGCTGCGGGTGCTGGGCGATAGGCTGACCCTGCGCGTTGAGGACGACGGCCCCGGCTTTGACTGGCGAAAGGCCCTTGCCGCCGCGCCCGCAATGCCGGATACTGAACGCGGACGAGGTTTGTTCATACTGAAAAGCTATGCCGACGAGTTGGCCTTCAGCTCCCTCGGCAACGCGCTGTGCATAACCAAACGCCTTGCGCCCAAGGAGACGACATGACGCAGATGACCTTCAGCATGCCTGCCCGAGTGACCGCCCAGGACGTGCCCGCCTTGCGGGAGCGCTACAAGGGGCTGATTCAGGAAGGCGTGCGGGAGCTGAGCCTGGACTTTTCGCAGGTGGAAAGCATCGACTCCATGGCCATCGGGCTGCTTGTTGCCACGCACAACTCGCTGCTCAAGTGCGGTGGGGTGCTGTCGGTGGTGAACACTCCGGGCAACGTGTACCAGCTGCTCACCCTCATGCGGCTGGACAAGCATTTTACCATCGCCCAGGCCTGAGGGAGAGCGCAATGCTGGAAGCACACGAGCTGACGCAAGGGTTTGTGGAGGATTGCCGCGAACACCTGGAGCATATCGAGTCCGCCCTCATGGACCTGGAGGCAGCGGGCGCGGCAGCCGACCACGAGCTGGTGAACAGCGTGTTCCGGGCCGCCCATTCCATCAAGGGCGGGGCGGGCATGCTTGGGCTGGACAACATCAAGACCCTCTCGCACAAGCTGGAAAACGTGCTGCACCTGCTGCGAACCGGGGAGCTGACCCCTGGCCGCGAGACCATCAGCGTGCTGCTCAAGGGGTTCGACAGGCTGACGGACCTGGTGGAGCACGTGCACGAGAGCGAGACGCTCTCCATCGACGAGCAGGTACAGGGCCTTGTGCGCATAGCCATGGCCGGGGGAGCGGGGGGCGATGCCCCGCCCGAACCGGAGCGCATTCCGCTGGAGCAGGGGGGCATTTTCACCGTCGACGCCGTGAGCCTGGAGCAGGCCCGCGCTGGCGGCAATTACATTTATTTGCTCGAGTACGACCTCATCCACGACATCCACGGCAAGAACGCCATGCCCTTCGATGTGCTCAAGCAGCTCACGGACACCGGGCGCATCATCGACTGCAAGCTGGACTTCCAGGCCGTGGGCGGGCTGGATGACTTTGGCAACAGCATCCCCTTTCATGTGCTGTTCGCATCCATTTTGGAGCACAAGTACGTGTGCGGGCTGGTGAAGCTGCCGCCGGAACGCGTGCGCGACATCGCAGACGCCAAGGACGCCGTGCGGTTTGCCCCAACCGACACCTTCCGCGAGGAGTTCGGCTGCGTGGTGCTCGATGCGCAGCAGGGGCGGGGCAGCCTGGTGGTGCCAGCGGAGCTGACCCTGCGCTCCCTGCACAATCTGAAGGCCGGAATGCTGGCCGCGCTGGCCCGCTGCCAGGAGCTCAGCCTCGATCTGCGACCGGTCGTCCGGTGCGACCTGCTGTTTTTCCAGCTGCTGTGCTCCGCCCATGCCTCGTTCCGCGCGCAGGGCAAGCGGATGACCATAGCGCATGCGCTGCCGCAGGAGCGCCTCGCCGGGGCGCGGGCCCTTGGTTTTGGCTGCGGGGGCGTTGGGGGCTGCCCGTTTGGTGCGTAGCAGGCGGTACGGCCCGGACCGGGGCCTTGGCCTTGTGGTGTAATTGCCCTACAGGCGGAAGCGCATGAACAGCAGTACGAACACGTATAAAATCCTCATCGTGGATGACGAGCTCCTGAACCGCAAGGTGCTTGAGGGGCTGCTCAAGTCCTTTGGATTCGAGTGCGCCTCGGCTGATTCCGGCCGGGCGGCGCTGGAGCTTCTGGACAGCACCTACGACCTCATCCTGCTGGACATCATGATGCCGGACATGGACGGGTTTGCCGTGGCCAAGGCCGTGCGCGCCATGCCCGCCTACGCCGCGCTGCCCATCGTCATGGTCACCGCCCTCTCGGCCAAGCCGGACCGCCTGCGCGCCGTGGAGGCCGGGGCCAGCGACTTCATCGCCAAACCCATAGACGCGGTGGAGCTGCGCGTGCGCATGAACTCGCTCCTGCGCTTGAAGTCGTACCACGATGAGGTGAAGAACTATCAGCTGCATTTGGAGCAGATGGTGGCGGAGAAGACGCGCACCCTGCGCGAGGCCCTGGCCGAGCTGGAGCAGGCCCGCCAGGCCACCCTGCACGCCCACATCGAAACCATCCAGAAGCTTTCCGTTGCCGCGGAGTACAAGGACGAGGACACGGCGAGCCACATCATGCGCATGAGCCGCTACTGCGCCCACATCGCGGAGCGCTCCGGCATGGAGGAATCCGCCGTGGACCTGCTGCTTTACAGCAGCCCCATGCACGACATCGGCAAAATCGGCATCCCGGACGCCATCCTGCTCAAGCCCGGCAAGCTCGACGCGGCGGAGTGGGAGATCATGATGCGCCATGCGGAAATCGGCGCGAGCATTTTGCGCGGCGGCTCATCGAAGTACCTGGAGGCGGGCGCGCTCATCGCCCTTTCGCACCACGAGAAGTGGGACGGCTCCGGGTATCCGCGCAGGCTGGCCGGGGAAGACATCCCGCTCTTCGGGCGTATTTGCGCCCTGGCCGATGTCTTCGACGCGCTGACCACCAGACGCCCCTACAAGGACGCCTTTTCCAACGAGAAGGCCCTGGGCATAATGAAAGAAGGGCGGGGCCGACATTTCGACCCCACCCTTTTTGATATCTTCATCAGCAACTTCGACGGAATCCTGCACATCCAGCAGGAGTACATGGAGTAGGCTGGCCGTAGCTGGCCGCCTAGCTTGGCCCGCCTAACCGGGCCGCCTAAACTGGCCTAGGCCGTCAAATCCTCCAATATCCGCTTCAGCTCGTTGGCCAGCCCAGACATCTGGTCCATGGTCTTGCGGCATTCCTCCACGGATTCCATGGTGTTGGCCGCAATGGTCATGATGTCCTTCACCGCGTGGTCGATTTCGCCGCTGGCGCCGGACTGCTGCTCGGCGGCGGTGGCGATGGAGCGGATCTGGTCCGAGGTGGTGCCGGAGAGGGTCAGCACCTGCTCCAGCGAAACGATGGAGGCATCGGCGAGGCGGTTGGCTTCCTCAATGGCGGCGGTGGCCTGGTTGACGTTGTCGATGTTCTGCCTGGCCCCGTTCTGCACCGTGCTGATGGCCGAGCCCACTTCCTTGGTGGCGATCATGGTCTTTTCCGCCAGCTTGCGCACTTCATCGGCCACCACGGCGAACCCACGGCCCGCGTCGCCTGCGCGCGCCGCCTCGATGGCCGCGTTCAGCGCCAGCAGGTTGGTCTGGTCGGCGATGTCGTTGATGACGTCGAGAATCTTGCCGATGCCCTGCACGCTCTGGCCGAGTTCGCTCATCTGCTCGCGCATGCGGGCGGAAACGGCATGCACGGCGCCAATGGCCTCCACGGCGCGGCTCACCACGGTCTTTCCTTCCTTGGCCGTCTCGCGCATCCTGTCCGCCTCGCTGGAGGCCATGGAAGCGTTGCGGGATATCTCAAGGATCGTGGCGTTCATCTCGTCCATGGCCGTGGCGGTTTCCGTTGTGCGGGCGCGCTGGGTGTCCGCTCCGTTTTCAATGGTCATCACCTGCTTGGAAAGCTCCTTGGAAGCGCCCTCCACGCCCATGACCACGCCGTTCATCTTGTCCGCGGCCTCCTTGAGCCCCTGGGAGCGGGCCGCATCGGCCTTGGTTTGGGCAATACGCGCTTCTTCGAGGGCGTCCTCGGCCCGCTTGGCAAGCGCGGTGGCCTCGGCCTCCTTGGCGCCAAGGTGCTCTATGCCTTCCTTGAGCTTCGTCACCATGTGGCGCAGGGCGTCCGCCAGCCTGCCGAGCTCGTCGTTGCTGGAGTGGGCCAGTTCCTTGCCCAGTTCGCCCTCGGCCACGGCGCTGGCGAAGTCCACGCAGCGGTTGATGGGCTTGGCGATGGTGGTGTTGATGAGCCAGATGATGAAGGCCGCGAGCACGATGGCGATGCCACCGCCGACCATGAGGCTCTTCTGCGCCATGGACGAGGCCGCGCTCTGCACATCCTCAAGGGGGGCGAACACAAGGTAGGTCCAGCCCGTGGCCTTGTCCTTGCGGACGGAAACCGCCCGGGTGGTGCCATCCTTGAACTGGAAGTAGTCCTG
>JAVBYL010000152.1 GCA_030824035.1 Humidesulfovibrio sp. | reverse complement strand
CCCCTGGCCTTTTTGTACGCCAGCCTGGGCAGCGCCTTCGGCTGGGTGGTGGGCAGGCCCCTGGTGCGCACCACCAACGCCCTGCAAACCGCGGAGGCCACCTTCCGCTTCGGCCTTTCCCGCGCGCGGGAGCACAGCGAGGCCATCGCCCTCATGCGCGGCGAGCCCCTGGAGCGCACAGGCTCCGGCGCTCGCTTCCGGCAGGTCATGCGCGACTGGAACCGGCAGTCCCTGGCCTACCTGGGTCTGGTGTCCTTCGGCACGGCCTACGGATCGCTTCTGCCTATTCTGCCCATCCTGGTGGCCGCGCCGCAGTACATCAGCGGCGCCATGACCCTGGGCGCGCTGATGCAGGCCGCGCAGGCCTTCCAGCAGCTCACCTCGTCCCTTTCCTGGCCGGTGGACAACATCGGCGAGATAGCGCGCTGCCGGGCCTCGGCCGAGCGTGTGCTCTCGCTGCACGAGGACATGCAGGAGCTGGACGACAACATCCAGACACCGCAGGGGCCGCACATCGCCCTGAAGCGGCTGGAGGGCGACGGACTGGCCGTGGATGACCTGTGCATCGCCGAGCCCTCCGGGCGCGTGCTCATCGAAGGCTTGAGCCTGCATATCCAGCGTGGGGAGCGGGTGCTCATCAACGGTGACCCCGGCGTGACCGGGAGTTTGTTCAAGGTGCTGGGGGGCCTGTGGCCCTGGGGCAGCGGGCGCGTGCTGCTGCCCGGCGAGGGCGAGATGTTCTTTGTGGCCCAGCGGCCCTTCCTGCCGGAAGGAGCCCTGCGCGATGTCATCTGTTACCCGCGCATGCAGGGAGCCTGCAGCGACGAGGTCATCATCCGCGCCATGGAGAGCGTGGGCCTGGGCCGCCTGACCGCGCGCCTGGACGAGTATGACAACTGGGAGCAGGTGCTGCCGCAGCGTGTCCAGCAGCAGCTGGGCTTTGTGCGTGTGCTGCTGCACCAGCCGCCGTGGGTTTTTTTGGAGGAGGCCACCGATGCCTTTGATCCGGAAGGCGAACGGCAGATTCTGGAAACGCTGTTCCGCGAGCTGCCCGGCTCAACGGTGTTGAACATCAGCTTCCACACGGATTTGAGCCCGCTGCACCACCGCACCCTGACCCTGAACCGCGCCGGGGAAACCAAGGTGCTGTTCGGCGTGCGGCGCGGCCAAAACGGCAACGGGCAGCACTAGCCGCCCGCCCGTAACGTTGTACCGGAACAATCCCCCCGGAACATCGCTCTAGAACTTCGGCGGCAGCCAGCCCCGCTCAACGCATTCGCGGAAGCACCACTCCGGCGTGGTCTCCGTGCGGTAGCTCCAAAAAAACCAGCCGTGATGGTGCTCAAAGGCCAGCAGCTGCGCGGCGCCGTAGGCGCGGTAGGCCACGTTCCGCTGGAACTCGTCCATGTGGGTCAGGGCGTAGTCGTACGGTCCCTCGGCCCAGAGCGACACCACCTCCAGGTTCAGCCCCAGGCTCCACTCGCCCACTATGGCGGGGAGCTTGAGCTCGTTGCGGATCTCCTGGGCTTCCTCGCGCCACAGGTCCCCGGCCTTGTGCAGGTGGCCGTGGATGTCCATGTCCAGGTCCTCGCGGCTGAAGCACTGGTACCGGTGGATGTCGAAGAGGACGTTCTGGTGCTTTGGCGGTTGCATGGCCCCCAGGTACTCGCGGTGGGAGCGGAAGCCATCGTGGAAAACAATGGCCACACGCTCCGGCGGGCAGTGCTTGCGGATGGCCTCGTAGCCGCGCTCGTTGTAGCCCTTCAAGAGCTCCGTGGGCACGTCCCAGCGCGGTTCGTTCAGCAGTTCGATGCCGCACAGGGCGGGCTCGGCGCCGTAGCGTTCGGCAAGGCGCTCCAGCACAGCCACGGAATGCGCCAGGTATTCCTCACGCGTGTGCCATTCCACCACATCCTTGATGCCGCCGTTGTCGAAGCCGTTTTGGCAGCCGGGCGCGGCGTGCAGGTCGAGGATGACGCACAGGCCGAACTCCGTGGCCCACTGGAAGGCGCGGTCCAGCACCTCGATGCCGCCCTCGACAAAGGGATGCGGATTGGGGCCGTACTTGTCGTGGTAGGGGTACGGCGGGCCGAAGATCCAGTGCCCCAGCGGAATGCGCACGGAGTTGACGCCAACCCCCGCCAGCCAGGCGAAGTCATCCCGCGTGATGAAACTGTCCCAGTGGGCGCGCAGCCGCGCTGGCGCTTCCTGGCCCAGTTCCGCGCACCATGTGGTCTCGTCCGTGGCTTCCAGGCCTTCGAACAGGCTCGGGGTCATCCACTTTTCCAGCACCAGCCAGCCGCCAAGGTTGACGCCACGCAGGCGGCTGGGGTGGGGGCGGTGAGCGGCGGAGGTGGCTGTGGCCGAAGCGGGCATGGGGCACTCACAAATCCATCGGCGCGGTTCAGGGCTCGTGCAGGTCCCGGCGATGGGTTGAGACCTGCCCAGGGCGAAAGGTGACGACAGCACCATTTTATCTGAAGTGGAACGACAAAGGCAAGAACTCTGGCCAGGGAATGCCGAATTTGATTAGACGCAACACGTCCCGCCAAGACAGTATGGGGGGATTGGTCGCCAGCCCGGTGACTGGCGTCAAGAAGGTTTCGGTCGGCGTTCAGCCTCCCCAGTAATAAACGCACGCGCCAACCAGCGCCGAACAGGGCGCGGGCACACTGACCCACGCAAAGGGGGGGCGAAAAGCCGTCACCCTTTTGCCTTGTGGAAACATCCGGGATACGCTTTTGGGCGTCCTCGTGCTCGTTAACACCTTGAATTATTGGATAAAAATGGCGGAGAGGGTGGGATTCGAACCCACGTACGGATTATTAGTCCGTAACCCGATTTCGAGTCGGGCGCGGTACGGCCACTTCGCTACCTCTCCGCGCTTGAGAAGGCGGGTGTGATGCCGTTTCGAGAGGCGGTGTATACATTGTGGGAGGGCTGCTGGCAAGTATGCATCGTTTGGTTTCGGGCAGCCACCGGCTGGTGCGGCTTGGGTGTTTGATGGGGCCGCGCGCTACTTGTCCAGGCCTTCCCAGTTCATCTGCTTGTCCCAGGCAACCTTGCCCTGGCTTTTGCGGATCTTGCGCAGGAGCACATAGAGCGCCCCGGTGCCGCCATCACGCGGCTGGGCGGTGCAGAAGGCCAGAACGATGCGGCGCAGCGGTTCGCGCGTCAGCCAGCTTTGGATTTCCTGGCGCAGCACGCTGAGCCCGTTGGGCGAGTTTTTGCCCCGGCCAGGCACCACAATGACCGCCCGGCGGCCCGCCAAATAGCTTTCGCGCATGAAGAACAACAATGAGTCGTAGGCTTGGTCGGCGTTTTGGCCGTGCAGGTCCAGGTGGCCCTCGGCGCTCAGTCGCCCGGCCTTGAGCTGCTGGAAGATCTTGGAGTCCAGCCCGCGCACGAACCCCTGCATGTACTCGTCGGAAAGCTCCAGGTCGAACTCGATGGCGCCCTGCATGGCCTGGCGCATCAGGCGCGTGTCGTCATCGTCGTCTTCGAAGTCCACGGGCGGCGGCGGGGGCGGCTGCACCTGCCGGCCGGTGCCGCCCATGGGCTGCACGCCCTGCATGGCGTTGAAGAACGTCGTCTCATCGGCTTCATCATCCGCTGGCTGCTGGACCACAGGTTTTGGAGCGGGCGTTAGCCCGGTGCCCTTCATGCCCTTGGGGCCCTTGCCCTGGCCAGCGCTCTTCACGGCGGTTTTGATCTGATCGGCAAAGCTGGCCTTGGCCCCCGGCAACTTCAGCGCCTGGAGCGCGTCCAGTGATTTCAACTTCTTGCTCATGGCTTCCTCGCTGGCTTGTGACTACAATACCTGGCCCTGGCCGTAAAGCGCCAGACACGGGGCAAGGTGCTGGCAACTGGACTTCATCCGCCAAAATGGGTAGGGATTCCCGTTCGAGCCGCCGGACCCAGCATGGGTCGAAATCGGGCGGGCATAAAGCGAGGCTTCCATGCTCAAGATCGAGGATCTGCACGTCAGCATCGGCGAGCGCGAGGTGCTGCGCGGCATCAATCTGCATATCAAGGAAGGGGAAACCTTCATCCTCTTCGGGCCCAACGGCTCCGGCAAAACATCCCTGCTCATGACCCTCATGGGCTTTTCCGGCTATACCGTCACCGGCGGCAAGATCATCTTCCGCGGGGTGGATATCACCACCGCCCCCATGTACGAGCGCGCCCGCATGGGCATCGGCATGAGCTTCCAGCGCCCGCCCACCATCCACGGGCTGAAGACGCGCCACCTGGTGCAGATGTGCGCCCGTGGCCGCGAGATCGACCCCGAGGCCCTGGCCGCGCGCGTGAACTTTGTGGACTTCTTGGACCGCGACATCAACTCCGGGTTCTCCGGCGGCGAGATCAAGCGCTCCGAGCTGTTGCAACTGATGGCGCAGAAGCCGAGCATGGTGCTCTTCGACGAGCCGGAATCCGGCGTGGATTTGGAGAACATGCAGCTCATAGGCAAAATGGCCCGCCGCCTGCTCGACGGCGAGGTGGAGCCGCTGCCCGGCCTGTCCATGAAGGCTCAGAAGGGCAAGATCCGCACCAGCGGGCTCATTATCACCCACACCGGGTATATTCTGGACTACATCAACGCCGACCGCGGGCAGGTGCTGTTCAACGGCCACCTGTGCTGCGAGGCCCGGCCCCGTGATATTTTGGAGCACATCCGCAGCTATGGCTACCAGGAGTGCATCAAGTGCCTGAACGAGCCCGGTGGGCTGCAGCCGCTTTAGGCCACAAGGAACGCGCCATGAAGAAAGTCGACCTGAACAACTTCAGCTTCACCGGGATTGAGCACGGCGAGATCGCCGATCTGCGCACCCTGGACTCCTCGGACAAGCACCGCATTCTGCACGCCGGTCTGGATGTGGACAGCTGCGACAGCAGCGCCCTGTTCATGCACATGGACCAGTCCACCGTGCACTGCGAAACCCGCGACCCCGGCCTGGAGCTTCTGGACATCAAGGTGGCCATGAAGCGTTACAACGGCCTGCCGGAGTACGCCTGGAAGCTCGTCCCGCGCGATAAGGACGAGTTCACCCGCAGCGTGGCCGAGAACGTGCACGGAGGATACTTCATCCGCACCAAGCCGGGCGCCAAGATCGCCAAGCCCGTGCAGTCCTGCCTGTTCCTCAAGGCCGATGGCGCGGGCCAGAACGTGCACAACATCGTGGTGGTGGAGGAGGACAGCGAGCTGCACATCCTCACCGGCTGCTCCACGGCGCACGGCAGCACCAAGGCCGCGCACCTGGGCATCACCGAATATTACATCAAGAAGGGCGGCAAGCTCACCTTCACCATGATCCACAACTGGGGCGAGAACGCCACCGTGCGCCCGCGCTCCGTGGGCGTTGTGGAGGAGGGCGGCGTGTTCCAGAGCAACTACGTGCTGCTGAACCCCGTGGGCACGCTGCAAATGTACCCGGCCATCCACCTGAACGGGCGCGGGGCCGTGGCTCGTTTCAACTCCGTCATCGTCACCCCCGAGGGCTCGCATGTGGACAGCGGCAACCGCGTCATCATGAACGCCCCGGACACCCGCTCGGAAATCATCTCCCGCACCATCACCACCGGCGGCGTGAACATCGCGCGCGGCCACATCGCGGGCCATGCCGTGCCCTGCCGCGGGCACCTGGAGTGCAAGGGGCTCATTTTGGGCGGCGGGCAGATGCTGGCCATCCCGGAGCTGGATGCCACCGTGGAGGGCGTGGACCTCTCGCACGAGGCCGCCGTGGGCAAGATCGCCCAGGACGAGATAGAGTACCTCATGGCGCGCGGCATGGACGAGGCCGAGGCCACGTCCACCATCGTGCGCGGCTTCCTCAACGTGGACATCATGGGCCTTGAGGGCCCGCTGGCCCGCGCCATCCAGGACCAGGTGGAGAAGATCGACGCCAACGCCATCTAGGCG
>JAVBYL010000151.1 GCA_030824035.1 Humidesulfovibrio sp. | reverse complement strand
CGCGACAAGCCCATCGAGGCCTTTGCCAAGTCCCTGGAGCTGGTGGAGCGGCGCATCCAGCCCAAGTACGCCTCGGAGGTGTTTGGGCACATCAACAAGTACGTGTTCGACCGCGTGCTGACCCCGGCCCTGGGACGACCCGAGGCGGCGCAGAAGGCCAAGGAGCTGGCCGCGCGCCAGTCCGAGTTGAACAACCGGCTCTTCGAGGCCAGCATCACGCCCGTTGGCCCACCGCCAGACCCCGCCTGGGGCCGGTACGTCAAGAGCGTGGAAGCCCTGCTGGCGGAGCAGGAGCGCATCGTGGCCGAGCTGCCGCCGCTGCTCAGGGCGGACCGGTCTGAACAGGCTGGCCGCGACGCCACCATGCAGACCCTCGGCGTCATGGCCACAAAGGTGCGGGAGGCCTTGGGCTTTCCGCCACGTTTTGTGCAGTTGCGCGCCGAGTTGCACGACAGGCTTGGCCTGGCCTACCAGGAGGCCGGACGCTGGCGCGAGGCGCGGGAATCCTTCGAAAAGGCGCTGGGCATCAACACCGCACTGGGCTTGAACCAAAACCTCGCGGCCAACCAGCGCTCCGTGGCATACAACGCCTTCATGGAGGCGGGCCTGACGACCGGCCAGGACCGCGACCGCCTGCTGATTCTGGCCGAGGACGGCTTCCGGCGCGTGCCGCAGCTGGTGAAGCAGCACGGCGTGGCCGACAAGCAGGGCGGCGGACGCAAAAAGGGCCTCATCAACATCGACCTGAACGTAAGCCTGGACAAGGCCACCTCGTCGCAGGCGGCCTTCGGGTTCAGCGCGGAGCAGGAAGTGCGCGTGGCCGAGGCCTTCCTCGCCCGCATCGCCACCGAGCGCGGCAGGCCCGCCCAGGCCCTGGACCTTGTGAGCAAGCAGCTGGCGCCCTTTGCCAGCGGAACCGTGCAACCCCAGGACGCCTTTGGGGCGGCCCTGCTTATGCACCGCGCCGGATTGCTGGAAAGCTCCCTGGGGCGCGAGGGCGCAGCCTTTGAGCGCTTCCGTCGCTCCGCCGAGCTGGCCTTGGAGCTGCGCAATCCGCTCAGCGCCTCGCTCAACGTGGCGGACATGGCGGCCCTGCTGGCGAACGTGCCAATGCGGGATTCGGGGAAAGACAAGACCTTCGGCCCGCGTTTGGCCGAGCTGCGCCGCCTGGAGGCCCGTACGGCCGAGGCGCTTAGCCGCAATCCCGGCTCCCGCACCTCCCTCACCGCGCCCACCTTCCACAACCTGCTCGCCGCCAGCAATATAGCCCTGGCCGACGGGATGGCCGATGTCATGTCCGATAGGGGACCGGAGCACGCCGCCATGCGGGCGGAAGCCTTGCAGCGCGCAGGCATCCGCGTGGCCGATGGCCTGGCGTGGTTCAAGACCAACCCGCCGCAAACCCGCCGCGCCTTTGCCCTGCAGGCCGCCCTGCACCTGAACCGCGCCACCCTGGCCGAACGCCTGGGCGAGGAGCGTGAACGCCTGTCAAGCCTTCAAGCGGCACTTGAACTTTCGCGCCGGGCGCTGCTCCCTGGCGTTTCCTGGCGCGCTTTGGCCGGGCTGGGCAACAATAAGGAAGCCTTGGGCATTCTTGAAGCCCTCCCCTTGGACGCCTTGGACTGCGGCCCGGGCGAGGTGCGCTCCCTGCTTGGTCCCATGGTCGCCACCCTTGCGGATGCCGGCAAGGCCGAGGACGCCTTCAACATGCTGGAGCGCCTTAGCGAACTGGAGCGCGTGGGCCGCATGGCACGCCTTGGCGTGGCCCGGCCCGGCCCAGGTGAACAGCTTCTGCTGCGCCGCACGGGAATGCGCCTGCTGGCCCTGCGCGACCTCAAGGCCCGCGCGGCAGTGGCAAAGGGGCAGGACGCCCTGGACCTGACCCGCCGCATGGAGCAGGAGCGGGAGATACTCCAGCGCGACCTTGGCCCAGGGCGCGAAGCACTGCCGAGCGTGGCGCGCCTTGCCAGCGGCGAGGCCCAGCAGGACTGGCTCATCATCCTCTTTGGCCTGTCGGCGGAGGCTTCCGCCATTGCCGATGCCGCCGTCTCCGCTGGTGCTGGGCCGGATGGGCAAGCGCTGCGCACACGTCACGCCGAGCTGTCGGCCCGCATCGCCGCGCTCAAGGCGGAGCTTGCGAAGGACCTCGCCCGTCAGGACTCCCCTGGTCCGCTCGGGCTGCTGCTTGCTGCCCCGGTGGAGGCCATCGATGTGATGGAAAACCTGCCCAAGGGCTCCAAGGCGCTGCGCATTGCCGCGCTGCCGGGTCAGCGTTGGCTCGGCATCGGGCTTGATGCCGACTCCGTACGGCTTGTCAATCTTGGAGCAGGTATGGGAGCAGGCCTGGGAGCTGGCCAGGCGCCTACCCTGCCAGCGCTTCAGCCAAGGGAGCGGCGCATCGTCGTCAGCGAATCCCTGGACCTGCTGCCGCGGGAGGCGCTGCGCAGCGCGCAGTCCACCAGCCTGAGCGGAGCGCACCTGCTGCGCTCCCTGCGTGCGCGCAAGCCCTTCCGCCGGAACCTGTTGTTTGTTTCCGGCAGCTTCGCCAGCCCCAAAACCTTCCAGGCGACGACGCTGCCTGCCGATGCAATGTCAAAATCCGACGCACTGGCATTATCCGATGCGCTGGAAAGCACGCAAACCTTGGTGGCCACGGCCCCGGCCCGCATGGCGCACACAGCGCCCACGCGCCAGGACGACCTGCCTGTGCGCTTCCTGGCACTTGCCCCGGAAAAGGGCGAACCCCTGCCCCTGGCGGACCTCGCCAGCCGCATGCGGGACGTTTCCTTGGCGGTGCTGACGCAGGCGGAGCAGCAGGATGTGGACCTGCTGGCGCACCTGTTCTCGCTCTATGGCGTGCCCTCGGTGCTGGTCTCCCCGGGGGCCGCGCCCAAGAGCTTTGTGGAGCCCTTCCTCGCCGCGTATGAGCAAGCCTCAGTAACCTCCGCCACAGCCACAGCCTTGGCCGCCGCAAAGCCAAGCCCTGGCTCCGCGTGGCTGCTCCTGGGCGACCCAGGCCTGAACAGCCAGGAGGCCGCGACCTTCGCCGCCACGCAGTTCACCAAATATGTGCGCACCGGGCTGGAGGCCTTCAAGGCAGGCAGGTACGAGCAGTCCCTCGCGCTGTTCGAGAACGCCCTGCGCGTTGCCCGGGCCGATGGACCTGCGGGCCAGTTCAGCAAGCACCTGCCGGATCTGCTGTCCTATGGCCGGGAGAGCGCCTATGCCTACGGCGCGTACGAAAAGTCCCTGGCGTTCGCCCAGGAGCTGGCGCTGCTGCTGGCCAAGACCAGGCCGGACACCCCGGCCCACGCCGAGGCGCTCATGCGCCTGGGGCTGGTGCAGGCCCGCCTGGAGCACTACGGCCAGGCCATCCCGGTGCTGACCCAAGCCGCCGACATGCTGGCCAACCTGGAGCTGACGCCCAAGGAGATCGAGGCGCTTTCCAACCTCGGCGTGGTTCTGGAAAACGCCATCCAGTTCGACCAGGCGCTCACACGCTTCCAAAGCGCGGCCAAGCTCTCCCAAAAGTCCGGCTCCCAGGAGCTGGTGGCCAAGCAGTACATGAGCATAGGCCGCATCTACGACATGCGCCTGTCGCAGTACGCCCAGGCACGCGGTGCCTACGGCGCGGCCCTGGACATCTACACCCGGCTTGGCCGCAAGGCGGAGATGGCTCAGGCCCTGCTGGACATCGGCCGCTGCGCTCGCCTCATCGGCAGCTTCCCCGAGGCCGAGGACAAATACACCCAGGCCTTGAAGCTCATCACAGCGGACAAGGCCCAGTCCAAGCTGCAGGCCCGTATCGAGATGGAGCAGGCCAACAACGCGTGGTATCAGGCGCGGTTCCAGCAAGCCTTCGATTTGCAGCGCAAGGTGCTGCGCACAGCCGAGCAGAACGGCTGGGTGCTGGAGCAGGTCATGGCCCGCAACACCGCCGGGCTGCTGTGGTGGAGCCTGGGCGACCACGAGCGCGCCCTGCGCGAGCTGGAGGCCGCCCTGCCCCTGGCCCGGTCCCTGCGCATCCGCAAGGACGAAGTGGCGACGACCCTGAACAACCGCGGCCTTGTGGAACGCGACATGGGCCGCACCGAACAGGCCCTCAAGACGCTGGGCGAGGCCCTGGGCATCGACCGCGAGATACGCTCCCGCTGGGCCATCGCTTACGACCTGCGCAACATCGCGCAGACGTATATCCGCATCGGCGACGCCAAGAAGGCGCTGCCCCTGCTGGACGAGGCCCTGGGCATCGTGGCCAGCACCGGTAACCGCATCAACCAAACCAAGATACTGCTGGCACAGGGCGAGGCCAACCTGGCCCTCGGCAATGCCGAGAAGGCCCGCGCCGCCTATACCCAGGCGGACGAGCTGGCCCGGAGCATGGCCCTGCGCGACAGCCAGTGGCGCGCTTTGCACGGCCTGGCCCGCCTGGACCTCGCAGCCGGAAAGCGCCCGGAGGCACGCACCCTGCTGGAGAAGGCCACGGAGGTTATCGAGGGCATGCGCGCGGAGCTCAAGGTCGACCAGCTGAAGGATGGCTTCATCGCGGACAAGGCCGTGGTGTACGAGGACCTTGTGACCCTGCTGGCCGACATGGGCGAGGTGGCCGAGAGCTTCCGCACGGCGGAACGCTCCCGCGCCCGCAATCTCATCGACCTGCTGGGCAACAAGCGCCGCGCCCCGCAGCGCAAGGAAGACAAGGCCCTTTACGACCGCATCGCCGCGGTGCGCGCCGGACTGCGCGAGCAGGAGTCTCTGCTCGCCAGCGCACAGAACCAGAACGAGCGCGAGGTGTATGCAAGGGGCGTGAAGCGTCTGCAGGACGAATATCGCGACATATTGCTGGAACTCCAGGCCAACCGGCCGGACGTGGCCAGCCTCGTCTCCGTGAACCCGCTGACCCTGGCCGAGGTGCAAAAGTTGCTGGAGCCGGGCGTGGGCCTTGTGACCTACTACGTGACCGCGCAGGAGGTGCTGGCCTGGACGGTGACACGCGACAAGGTGGCCCTGACGCGCAACCGCCTGGGACGCGAAAGCCTGGGCAAAATGGTGCTGACCTACCGCCGCATGCTGCAGAACCTGGAACCGGCGGACACGCACTCCAAGGAGCTGTACGGGCTGCTGGTGGCCCCTGTGCTGCCCACCCTGGCGGGCGTAACGGAGCTTGGCATTGTGCCGCACGATGCCCTGCACACCCTGGCCTTCGCCACCCTCACCAACGGGGACAGCTACCTTGTGGACCGCTACCCGCTGTTCCAGCTGCCCAGCGCCAGCGTGTATCGCTTCACCCTGGAGCGCCGCAAGGCTGAGCGCAACACCCAGGTGCTCGCCGTGGGCAACCCGGACCTGCACGACCAGTCCCTGGAGCTGCCCTTTGCCGAGCGTGAGGTGGGCTCCCTGGCCTGGAATTACCCGAACATGACCGCGCTGACCCGCGAGAAGGCCACCAAAAGCTGGATTACGGACAACATCAGCCGCTTCGGCATCATCCACCTGGCAACCCACGGCGAGTTCGACCAGGTGAACCCGCTGTTCTCCGCCCTAAAGCTGGTGAGCGACAAGAAGGACCCCGAGGGCGACCTGGAAGCCGCAGAGATCTTCGATTTGCGCATCAACGCCGATCTCATCGTGCTTTCCGCCTGCCAAACGGGCCTGGGCAAGGTGAGCGGCGGCGACGAGGTGCAGGGCATGAACCAGGCCTTCCTGTACGCGGGCACGCACGCCCTGGTCTCCAGCCTGTGGAGGGTGAGCGACATCTCCACGGCCATGCTCATGAAGCAGTTCTACCGGGAGTATCAGACACGGCCCAAGGCCGAGAGCCTGCGCCGGGCCATGCTGCACGTAAAGAATCGCTACCCGCATCCCGGCTACTGGGGCGCCTTCACCCTCACGGGCGATTACAAGTAACCGCACGCTCACGAACAAGGGGACACA
>JAVBYL010000138.1 GCA_030824035.1 Humidesulfovibrio sp. | reverse complement strand
CTTTGCAGCATGTTGCCGCGCGTCTTCTTGAGGGAGTCCACCAGCAGCTCCTGCTCGAACTTGGCCACGGCCTCGCCGAAGGACAGGTTGATGCCCGTGGCGGAGCTGTCCGCCGTTTGCAGGGTGGGCGGCAGGTGGTAGGTGCGGATGACCTCCTCCTCGCAGATGAGCACGGCGCGCTCGATGCAGTTGCGCATTTCGCGCACGTTGCCCGGCCAGTCGTACATGGTCAAAAGCTCGATGGCGGGCGTCGAGATGCGCTTGATGCTCTTGCCGTATTCCTTGGCGAATTCGCTCAGGAAGTGCTCGGAGACGGGCAGGATGTCCTCGCGGCGCTCCCGCAGGGCGGGGATGTACACCGGGAAGACGTTGATGCGGTAGAACAGATCCTCGCGGAAGCGCCCGTGGATGAGCAGGTCTTCCAGGTTCTGGTGCGTGGCGCAGATGAGCCGAACGTCGACGCTGAGGGTCTGCTCGCCGCCGACGCGCTGGATTTCCTTCTCCTGGATGGCGCGCAGCACCTTGGCCTGGGCGTCCAGGGAAAGCTCGCCGATCTCGTCGAGGAACAGCGTGCCGTGGTTGGCCACCTCGAACAGGCCGCGCTTGGTTTGCACCGCGCCGGTGAAGGCGCCCTTCTGGTGGCCGAAGAGCTCGCTCTCGACCAGGTCCGCAGGCAGGGCCGCGCAGTTGAGCTTGATGAGCGGCTTGTCGTGCCGGGGGCTGCCCGCGTGGATGGCCTCGGCCAAGAGCTCCTTGCCGGTGCCGGACTCGCCGCGCAGCAGCACGGTGGCGCGGCTGGGGGCCACTTGCCGGGCCTGGCGCAGCACGGCGCGCATGCTCTTGCTGGCGGCCACGAAATTCTTGGGAGGGGGCGCGTCGAGCCCGGGGTTTACCATGCCCTGCGCCAGCAGGTGCTTGTGCAGGGCCATTTCCTCCTGCAACTGGGCAACCTGGTTGGCGATGAGGTCGGCCACGACCTCCAGGAATTCGCGGTGGCCTTCCAGGGCCTGCACGCTCTGCACGGGCAGGTCCGCCGAAAGCGCGCCCAAAACTTCGCTTGCGCCGTGGCGGTGGCTCAGCACAGGCACGGAGATGAAGGCCAGGCTTTGCAGCTCCTCGGGCGAGCGGCCAAAGGCCTTGTTCAGGAACTCGTTGTTCTCCGACAGGCGCTCCACGATGATGGGCATGCCCGTCTCGTACACCTGGCCCACCACGCCCTGGCCCGGAGTGTAGGTGGCGGGGATGGACCGCGTGGGGCTGTGCGCCAGGGAGAGCTTCAGGCTCTCGGCCTCGGTGTCCATGATGGCCAGGAACACGCGCACGTAGCCCATCTGCTTGGACAAGGCCTTGAGCAGGCCGCCCAGGCTTTCTTCCAGCGTGGCGTTGGGCGTGAGTTCCCGGAGGATGTGCCTGAGGGCGGAGAGGCTGCCCTCGGGGCTGGTGATTTGCGGTTCGGTTTTCGGCATGCCTTGTCCTGTGAGGCTCCGGCCCCTAGCCGACATGGGCCGCGTAAGCCGCGCCCAGTTCCAGGGCGCGCAGGTTCACCTCGGCCACTTTGGGTTTCATGGTGGCGCGGATGGTGGCGGCCAGGACATCGTTGCCAAAGGGCAGCGCACCCAGGGCGCACAGGGCGCCGAGGAGCGCGATGTTGCCGCTTTGCACCGCGCCGGCCTCCAGGCCAAGGCTGCGGCAGGGCAGGTACAGGGCCCGGGAGGCGCTGGCGGCCGCCTTGGCCTTGATGGACTCCAGATCCGGCGCGGTTTCCTTGCCGGTGGCCACGGAGAGCGGCGGCATGTTCTCGGTGCTGGAGAGCACCAGTCCGCCGGGCTTCAGGTAAGGCAGGGCGCGCAGGGTTTCCAGCGGCTCAAAGCCGAGCAGGATGTCGGCCTCGCCATGCCCGATCTTGGGGCTTTTGTAGCCGATGAGCAGGGTGGACTCCACCACGCCGCCGCGCTGGGCCATGCCGTGGATTTCGCCGGAGGTGACGGGCAGCCCGGCGGAAAGGGCCGCACGGGCCAGCAGGGTGGTGGCGGTGAGGGTTCCCTGGCCGCCCACGCCGGTCATGAAGATGCGCAGACGAGCGCTCATTATGCGTCCCCCTTGCGGGCCTTGATGTTCTTGCAGATTTGCAGGCACAGCATGCAGCCGGAGCACAGGATCGGGTCGATGGCCATCTTGCCATTGTCCACATAGAAGGCCGGGCATGCCAGGGTGTTCAGGCAGTCGCCGCAGGAGCCGTCCTGGGCGGCCTGGGCGCAGTCGGCGGCAACGTAGGCCACCTGGGTGCGCTTTTGGCCGTAGGCCCTGCGGGCGAACAGCGGGCAGGGTTCCTCGGCGATGAGCACGCGCACGCCGGTGAGGCCCTTGAGTTCCTCGATGGCCTTCAGCGTGGCCTTCTGGTTCAGCGGGTTGACCTTGCGGATGTGCTCGATGCCGAGCCCGGCCACGAGGCGCTCAATGTCCACGCGCACCGGGTTGTCGCCGATGGTGGTCTTGTCCACGCCGGGGTTGGGCTGGTGGCCCGTCATGGCCGTGGTGCGGTTGTCCAGGATGCACACCAGGAGGTTGTGCTGGTTGAACACGGCGTTCACCAGGCCGGTGATGCCGGAATGAAAGAAGGTGGAATCGCCGATGAAGGCGACGACGTCCTGCCCGGCGGCCTTGGCCGCGCCGCACCCGGCGCTGATGGACGAGCCCATGCAGAGCAGGAAGTCCGCCGCCTTGAGGGGCGGAAGGATGCCCAGGGTGTAGCAGCCGATGTCGGAGGAGTAAACGGCGCTGTCGCCGTAGACCTTGCGCACGGCCACATAGGTGGCGCGGTGCGGGCACCCGGCGCAAAGGTTGGGCGGACGGTTCGGAAGAGCCTGGGGCGCGCAGGCGCAGGCGGCCTTGGCGGGCAGGCCGAGCACGCCGCGCAGGGCCTGGGCAACCATCTCCACGTTGAACTCGCCGAAGCGGGGCATGGGGCCGGGCGTTTTGCCCAGGATGGTCAGCGTCAGGCCGCGCTTTTGCGCCAGGGCGCGGAGTTCCGTTTCCATAACGGGCTCCAGCTCCTCCAGCACCAGCAGAGTGGTCAGGCCGTCCATGAACGTTTCAAGCAACGCCTCGGGCAGGGGGTGGGTGAAGCCGAGCTCCAGCACCTTCACCGTGCCGGTGAGGTCGGCCTCGAGCAATGCATCGGCAAGGTAGGCCCGGCTGATGCCAGAGGCCACGACGCCCACCTGGCCGGAGCCGGAGATGGTGTTCAGCGGCGAGGTGTTGGCCAGTTCGCGGGCCTGCTCCAAAATGTCCATGAGGCGCAGGTGCATGGGCCGGGCAAAGGCCGGGATGGGCACAAAGCGCGAGGGATTTTTCTGGAAGCCCACCGGGGCGGGCAGCTTCTCGGCCACGCCAAGCTCCACGGGGCCGCGCAGGTGGTTCACGCGGGTGGTGGTGCGCAGCAGAACCGGCGTGCCCAGCTGGCGGGAGAGGCCCAGCGCCGCCTTGGTCATGTCCTTGGCTTCCTGGGCCGTGGCGGGCTCCAGGCAGGGCAGCCCGGCAATGCGCGCATAAATGCGGTTGTCCTGCTCGTTCTGGCTGGAGTGGCAGCCGGGGTCGTCCGCCGAGAGCAGCACGAACCCGCCGGGGGTGCCGGTGTAGGCCAGGGTGAACAGCGGGTCCGCCGCGACGTTGACGCCGACGTGCTTCATGGTGACGAGGGTGAGCGCCCCGGCCAGGGTGGCGCCGCCGCCAACCTCCAGGGCAACCTTCTCGTTCACCGAGTATTCAAAGGTGTAGCCGCCCTCGGAAGCGAGGCGGAAGAAGGTGTCCGGCACTTCGGAAGAGGGAGTGCCAGGGTAGCAGCTGATGAACTGGATGCCTGCCTCCACGGCGCCGCGCACGATGGCCTCGTTGCCGAGGAGCAGGTGCGTTTCGCCGGGAGCGCCAGAAATGAGCGGGCTGGCCATGCGTGGATGCCTCTCCTAGCTCTTGGATTTGAGGTGGTTGGCCTTGTACTCGAAGTAGGGCTTGCCGGGGCCGGTGTCCTTCTCGGCCAGCTCCGCATAGGCGGCCTGGGCGGCCTGGGCGTTGCCGGCCTGCTCCGCCGCAACGGCGATCTGGCGGGTAAGGGCCAGCGCGTAGCTCTCCGGGGCCTTGGCCTTCACGCCTTCCAGCAGGGCCAGGGCTTCCGGGGCTTTGCCGGACATCAGCAGGCACTTGGCCCGGCCGATGCTGGCGATGATCTTCATGTCCGGGGAGGGCGAGCCTTCCAGCTCCTGCCAGGCGGTGGCGGCCTTGTCGAACTGCTTGTCCAGCATGGCGGACCCGGCCAGCTCCAGCAGGATGGCGGGGCGCAGACGGCCCGGCGCGTCCTTGAGGAAGTCGTCCAGGGCCTGAACGCGGGCCTTGGGCTCGGTCTTCTCGATGAGGATGAGGCCCAGCTGGTCCGCGGCCTTGGCGGCCGAGCGGGCGCGCCAGGAATCGACCCCGGCGTACACGGCGGCGGCCAGCACGATGGCTCCGCAGCCTATGGCGATGGGCTTCAGGTTGCTGGCGAGGAAGTCGAACAGCCGCTGCGAGGTGTCGGGCACGGCCTTTTTGATCTGCTCAAGCTGCTCGGCAACGCCGGGGGTGAGGCCGGAGTCGGCGGGGGCGTTGTCCTGGGGCTGCTTCTTCTTGTCATCCATGTGTGGAAACTCCTTGGCGATACGGATGGGCGGCCGTGGATGGCGCGCTGCACAGCGTGGTTGTTTACGCAAAAATGTCAATCAGGTCAAAGGGCAAGTTCCCGCGAGTATGAATTTTTCGAGTGTAATCCTGAATCGTTGCAAAGTCTTGGGAATTATCTGCAAAAATGATTATTCGTCTGCGAGGCGCGGTACGCGTTGACTTCGCACCGCTTCTGGGGTTAGCCAACCCTGTCGGAGTGGTACGCAATATTGCTGGGGAACCTTGTCGTTTGGAGTGTGTCATGGATATCGCAGCGCAAATGCTCGACATAGCCAAAAGCGCCCGCGCGGCCTCTCGTCGTTTGGCCGCCGCCGAGGGCAGCGCGCGCCAGCAGGCCCTGCTGAACTTGGCGGATCTTTTGAGTGCCAATGCCCCAGCCATCTTTGCCGCCAACAAGAAGGACGTGGACGCCGCCGCCAAGCGTGGGCTGGATCAGGCCAAGCTGGACCGGCTGACCATAACCCAGGGCGTGCTGGATTCCATGGTGCAGGGCTGCCGCGAGGTTGCCGCCATGAGCGACCCCGTGGGCGAGATAGAGGGCATGAAGAAGCGGCCCAACGGTATGCTTGTCGGTCGCATGCGCGTTCCCCTGGGCGTGGTGGCCATGATTTTCGAGTCGCGCCCAAACGCCGTGGTGGACGCCGCCGTGCTCTGCATCAAGAGCTGCAACGCCACCATCCTGCGCGGCGGCAGCGAGGCCTTCGAGTCCATCAAGGCCCTTGTGACCCTCATCCACCAGGCCCTGGAGGCCGCCGGGCTTCCCGCTGGCTGCGTGCAGGTGCCGCCAACCACCGCCCGCGAGGCCGTGAGCGCGCTGCTGAAGCTCGACGAATTCATCGACGTGGTCATTCCGCGCGGCGGCGAGGGGCTCATCCGTGCCGTGGTGGAGCAGGCCACCATGCCCGTGCTCAAACACTACAAGGGCGTGTGCCACACCTTTGTGGACGAGTCCGCCGACCTGCAGCGCGCCGTGGAGATTGTGCTGAACGCCAAGGCTCAGCGCCCCGGCACCTGCAACTCCCTGGAGTGCCTGCTTGTGCACAGGGCCGTGGCCGCCAAGCTGCTGCCCATGGCCGCCCAGCGCTTAGCTGCAGCCGGGGTGCGCTTCAAGTGCTGCCCGGAGTCCCTGCCGCTGATGGTTCCGGATGCCGGTGGAGCCGCCGAGGCCGCCGCTCCCGGCGACTTTGGCCACGAGTTTTTGGCCCTCACCCTGGCGGTGAAGGTGGTGGCGGA
>JAVBYL010000169.1 GCA_030824035.1 Humidesulfovibrio sp. | reverse complement strand
GCAAGGGCCAGTTCATCGGCATCATCGGCCACTCCGGGGCGGGCAAGAGCACCCTGGCCGACATTTTAAGCGGCCTGCTTGAGCCCACGGGCGGCGCCATTCTGGTGGATGGCCGCCCACTGCACAAGGAGGTGCTCGCCGCCTGGCGCGCGCAACTGGGGTTCGTCTCCCAGCGGCCCTACCTCTTTGATGGGACCGTCGCCGAAAACATCGCCTTCGCCGTGGACGAGCGCCACGTCGACCTTGCAAAAGTGGAGCAGTGTTGCAAACTTGCCGGCATCATGGACTTCCTGTCCGCCCTGCCGGACAGGCTGCACAGCGTCATCGGCGAGCGGGGCAACCAGCTCTCCGGCGGGCAGGCGCAACGCATCGCAATAGCCAGGGCCTTGTACAACGACCCCCAGGTGCTCATTTTCGATGAGGCCACCAGCGCGCTGGACGACATGACGGAGAAGAAAATCCGCGAGACCATCGTCGCCTTGTCGGGCCACAGGACCATCATCATCATTGCCCACCGGTTAAAAACCGTGGAGGATTGCGATGGCCTTATCTGGCTCCGGCAGGGCCGTGTTGTGGAAGTCGGCCCTCCGGGCCGGATTCTCCCCCGGTACATGGCGGACGAGGGCAGCGAGGACCAATACCCACACGTGTGAGCGCGGGGACGCGGGACATCCGGACTTTTGAAAGCAGGGAGCCACCATGGGCATACGCAGAAAAATCCACTCCGGCCTCCGGGCGGCGCGCCACGTGGCCGCCGTGGCCCTGGGAACAGGCAAGATCCCCCGGGGGCACAAGTGCATGGTGCTCATCGAGCCGACCTCGGTGTGCAACCTCGCCTGCCCGTTGTGCCCCACCGGCACGGGCAAGCTGGAGCGCGCAAACAAGTTCATCCCCATGGAGATGTTCGACCGCATTATGGAGGTTACCGGCCCCATTGCGGAAGGGTACATCCTCAACCTCTTCGGCGAGCCTTCCTTCCACCCGCAATTTCCCGAGCTGCTGCGAAAAACAGCCGCCTGGCCGACCTGGCTTTCCACGAACCTGAGCTATGGCGAGGCTGCGGCGCATGAGATGGCCAAATGGCCACACCTCAGAATCATCTGCTCCATCGACACGGTGAACCCGGAAGAATACCCGGCATACCGTGTCAATGGCAACTGGGACACGGTGATGCGCAACCTGGAGATCCTCTCCAGGGGCGTGTGCGAGGTCCATCCGCAGTTCCTCGTCCCGGCGAACCAGACCGACGACGCCCCGTTCATCAAGTTCGCCAAGCGCTTCAACATACCGCCGGGCAATGTCCTCATCAAAAAGAAGATGGAAAACTTCCGGCTGGATCTTACGGATAAGCCGACTCCCGGCAACTGCCATTCCCCGTACATGGGCATATATTTCAACTGCGACGGGCACCTGCTGCCCTGCTGCAACAACGCCCGTAAAGACCTGCACATGCTTCACATCGACAACATAGCGTCACATCTGGACATCTTCGAGGACAAAAAGGGCATGAGCTTCCGCAAGCGGCTGGCAAAAGACAAGAACGTCTTTCCGAGCTGCGGCAATTGCGACGGCATCAATTTCTGGAAGCAGCAGCTGCCACTCTACCTCGCCAGCCTGAAAAGCCTTTTCCCCGGCGGGCGCAAGGGAAAGATTGTTCCCGACCGCATGGCGTTTTGATCACGGCTCAGCACCAATAAGGACGACGACATGTACACTACGGGCTACGTCAAGCTCCTCAGGAAGCAGGAAAGGATAGACTCCCTCAAGGGGCTATTGCCTGCCGGGCTCTTGCGAATGTTGCAGTTCCGCAGCTACCGCCGCCGCTATCCGGGCGCATACGTGTCCGGGGACTCCGATGTTGGCGCCAGGGCGCGCATCGGGCAGAATTGCGTTGTGTGGCGCTCCTACATCGGCGACAGCGTCAGCCTGGGCGATGGCACGGCCGTGGGGCACGACAGCCGCATCGGCGGCGAGGCGGAGGTGACAATAGGCAAGTATTGCGCCATTGCGGCAAACTGCTTCATCTTCGCCACCCACCACAACCACCGGGCGCGGACGATTTATTCCCTGCGCCTGATGAAAGAAGCGCGCACGCGCATGCTCCCCCCGGACTGCTACTCCATCCCGGTCAGCATCGGCCATGATGTGTGGCTTGGGCGCAATGTGCAAGTGCTGGCCGGCGCGGAAATCCCCACGGGTTGCGTAGCCGGGGCCGGGGCAGTGGTAACCCAGCGAAAGTTCGAACCGTACACCATCCTCGGCGGCGTTCCCGCCAAACCCATCGGCCAGCGCTTTTCAGACGAGGTCATTGCGGACTTGCTGGACATGAAATGGTGGGACAAGAGCCCAGAAGAGGTCTTCTCCGAGGAGATGATCGACTTCCTGCTCTCCGAACCAGAATAGATGGAACGAGGCTGCTGCGATGCGAGAGAAACTGCGAACCATCATCCGAGCCGCTGATGTGGTGTACACAGCCCTTTACGACGGCATCTGCGGCAAGCATCCCGGAGTGCATCCCTGGCACTTCCAATGGCTCGCCCTGCGCGAGCTGAACCGTGATGTCCGGGCCGTGCTGCCAACCCTGGAAGGCCGTGTGCTGGATCTCGGCTGCGGCCAACAGCCATACAGAAACCACCTCTCCGCCGCCGAGGCCTATGTCGGCTGCGACATTGCAGACGCACCGGGCGTCGATGTCGTCATCAGCCCCGGCGAGCGCCTCCCCTTCGAGGACGGAGCCTTCGATGCCGTGTTCAGCTCCCAGGTCTTCGAGCACATCGCGGACCTTGGCTTCACCATTGGCGAAATTCGCCGCGTGCTGAAGGCCGGCGGCGCGCTGGTTGTCTCCGTGCCCTTCATGTTCCAGCTGCACGGCGCACCGCACGACTACAGGCGGCTTTCCGAGTTCGGGGCGGCGCAGACCCTTGAGGGCTTCCGCGTTACGGAGCTGAGGCGGGAGGGAGCCATCGGCAGCACCCTGTCCGTGCTTCTCCTCGGCTGGATCAACGTTCAGATGAACGCAAACGTGCTGACCTGGGGCCTCAAGGCTCTGCTGCTGCCGCTCTGGGTCCCGTTCTGCCTGGCCGTCAACCTGGCGGGGCTGCTCCTGGACCTCCTCGATGGCACGGACTCCTTTTACCACAACGTGCTGCTTGTCGCCCGCAAGAACTAACAGCGACGCCGCGCTCCAGACTGCCCCGGCCCCAATAAAGAGAGTGCCCATGAGTACCGACCCACCGGCCAGAACTAGGCAAAAAAATACGATGCAGCATGGGCAAGCGGCCAGTGCGCGTGGCGCGGGTGGAACAATGGGCAAGCGCTTGAATCTGGCCCTGTTCATCGGCAGCCTGGAAGGTGGCGGGGCGCAACGCATCGCCTGCCTTTTGGCAAACTTCTGGGTGGAGGCGGGGCATACGGTGACGGTTTACCATAATGACCACGCGCATGAAGTCTTCCCTTTCACGCAGGCGGAAGCGGTGAAGCTGAGGCGGCTGCCCATGAATGTCCCCGTGGCCAATCGGGCAATGGCGCTGGTGCGGCTTGTCAGAGACACCTTCACCTTGCGGCGAAACATCCTCACGGCCAGGCACGACGCTGTCGTCTCCTTCCTGCCCCAGGCTAACGTGTTGGCCTTGCTGGCCTGCCTCGGGACCAAAGTCCCTGTTGTTATTACGGAGCTTTGCCACCCTGGGCACGAGTCCCTGGGCTCGTTTTGGAATTTGCTGCGGCGGCTGACCTACCCGCGTTCCAACGCCTTCATTGTTCAGACGAAAGACATATATGACTGGTTCCTTGCCCGCACAGGGCTGTCCCCTGTCATCATCCCAAACCCTGTTCCAAAGCCCACTGCGACCCGGAAAGCAGGCCCCCTCAAAGACCGGAAAATCGTCATGACCGCAGCAAGGTTGACGTACCAAAAGAACCTTGCTTCCCTTGCCGGAGCGTTTGTCCGCCTCGCCGGCAAGCATCCTGATTGGGATTTGGACATCTACGGCTTGGGGGAAGACCAGAAACAACTTGAGGCAATAATCCATGACAGTGGCTTGCATGGTCGCATAAGGCTGAGGGGCTGGACCAGCGAATTGTGCCTGCGCTTGGCTGAAGCCGATATGTTTGTGCTCTCCTCGCGCTTCGAGGGCATGCCCATGGCCCTTGCCGAGGCGATGAGCATGGGAGTCCCATGCATTTCCACGGATTGCCCCAGCGGCCCTGCTGATTATATAACTTCTGGAGAAAACGGGGTGCTGGTTCCGGTGGATGACACGGACGCGTTGGCCGAAGCCATGGATGCCTTGATGTCGGATGCCCAGTACCGGGCGAAGCTCGGTTGCAAAGCCATGGACATTTCCCAACGCTTTAGCTCCGAGGCAGTGTTCGCGCTCTGGGATGCGTGTCTTAATGATGTCGCGGGGGCACAATGACGACTGGCCGCAAACGCATGCTCTTGGCAGCCGCCGCCTGGCTCCTCGGATGAGGCTCGCTTTCGTCATATCCTCCTTGCGCCGGGGCGGGGCCGAGGGAGTGCTGGCCCGTCTGGCGAACGGAATGGCTGCCCGCGGGCACGACATCACGTTGATAACCCTGGGCGCAACCCCTTCCGAATATCCACTGAACGCAACGATACGGTGGGTTCCCTTGGATGTTGCCTCTCCATCCGCTGGTTGCATCCAGGGCCTGGCGAACAACCTGCGGCGGCTCCGAGTCCTCCGGCAGACCCTGCGCACCATCGCGCCCGCCGCGGCGCTCAGCTTCATGGACACGACAAACGTGCTGACCTTGCTTGCCGCTGGTCGGCGGTTGCCTGTTGTCGTATCAGAACGCATCCACCCGGCACAGCACGACACCGGCCGCCTCTGGCGCTGGTTGCGCACCAAAACCTACCCGCTGGCGCACAGCGTGGTGGTGCAAACGCAGGCCGCCAAGAACTTCTTTCCCCCACCCCTGCGGCCACGCATCCGGGTTATCCCCAACGCCGTCCCCGCCATTGCGCAGCCGCATGAAGCCGAGGCCCCCGGCGGGGGAAAACGGCTGGTGGCCATGGGCCGCCTGGAGTGGCAGAAGGGGTTTGACATGCTCCTGCGCGCCTTTGCCGCCCTACAAGGGCACGAGGAGTGGACGCTTGTCATTTATGGCGAGGGGAAGGAGCGGGCCGCCCTGGAATCTTTGCGCGCCGAATTGGGCCTGGACCAAAGGGTCTCCTTGCCGGGGCGCGTGGACGACACCCAAGCGGCCTTGCGGGGGGGGGATATTTTCGTTTTGCCCTCGCGGTTTGAAGGCTTCCCCAATGTTCTAACCGAAGCCATGGCTTGCGGGCTCCCGGTGATAGCCGCAGATTGCGAAAGCGGCCCCGCTGATATTATTCGACCTGGGGAAGATGGCCTCCTTGTCCCCCCCGGCGACATTTCCGCACTGGCCCAAGCCCTTGGCCTGCTCGTGTCAGACCGGGAGCTGCGCAACCGCCTGGGGGAGAGCGCCCGGTCGGTGGTGCAGCGCTTCCGCGAGGACAACATTCTCAACATGTGGGAAGACGTTTTGGAAACAGCTGTTCGCGACCTTTCCAGGCAAGGGTAAAACGCATGTGCGGCATAACCGGCTTTCTTCTTTCCCCCACCCGCCACGCGCAGGCCCTCCTGCGCGCCATGACCGACACCCTGCACCACCGCGGGCCAGACGACTCCGACCTGTGGCTGGACGAGGAGGCGGGCATAGGCCTGGGCCACCGCCGCCTGTCCATCCTCGACCTCTCGCCCCTGGGCAGGCAGCCCATGCACTCCGCCTCGGGCCGCTACGTCATCTGCTTCAACGGCGAGGTGTTCAACTTTGCGCGCCTGCGCCAGGAACTGGAGCCCCTGGGCCACCACTTCCAGGGCGGCAGCGACACCGAGGTCATGCTGGCCGCCATCGAGCACTGGGGGCTTGCCTCCGCCGTGCAGCGCTTCGTCGGCATGTTCAC
>JAVBYL010000149.1 GCA_030824035.1 Humidesulfovibrio sp. | reverse complement strand
ACCTAGCCCAGGGCCAGGATGGGCTCCACGATCTTCTTGAGCGCCTGGCCCGTGGGCGTATCGCCCTGAACCTTCATGAAGGGGTAGCCCTCGTCGCCGCTGCGCACCACTTCCGGGTCCATGGGAATGCGGCCCAGGAAGGGCACGCCCATCTCCTTGGCCAGGGCTTCGCCGCCGCCGGAGTTGAAGATGTCGTGGGTGGTGTTGCAGGTGGGGCACACAAAGCCGCTCATGTTCTCCACAATGCCCAGGATGGGGTTGCCCATCTGGCGGCAGAAGGTCACGGAGCGGCGCACGTCGTCCACGGCCACGCCCTGAGGGGTGGTGACGATGACGGCGTGGGCCTCCTTGCCCAGGGTTTGCAGCGCGGCCAGGGGCTCATCGCCGGTGCCCGGGGGGCAGTCGGTGACGAGGTAGTCCAGGTCGCCCCAGGTCACGTCGCGCACAAATTGGCGGATGAGGCCGAGCTTCATGGGCCCGCGCCAGATCACCGCGGTTTCTTTGTCCGGGATGAGGAAGCCCAGGGACATGACCCACAGGTTGCTGCTGTAGGGGATGGGTTCCATGTGGTCGGGCTCAACGTGGGGCTTGGCATCGGTGAGGGAGAGCAGGCGCGGGATGCTGGGGCCGTGGATGTCCACGTCGAGCAGGCCCACCTGCTTGCCCGCCTGGGCCAGGGCCATGGCGATGTTGGCCGAGACGGTGCTTTTGCCCACGCCGCCCTTGCCGGAAAGCACCACGATCTTGTGCTTGATGCGCCCCAGGGTCTTGGCGATCTTCAGGTCGTCGGGCGTGGGGGTCTTGGTGCCGCAGTTCTTGGGATCCTGGCCGGAGGAGCAGCCTCCGCTGGCGCTGGCCGAGGGGCAGCTTTTGCATCCATTGCTCATGTCAAAACTCCTTGCAGCCGGGTGTTCCGGCGGGATTGGTCTCTCTGGCGCTTTGCCGCGCCGAAAGCCGAGGGTAAGCATGCGGCCTGCGATGTCAAACGCCGCATGGGGCTAAAACGCGCGCCGGGCGTGCTTCCGCGCTGGCGGCTATTCCCAGAAGGGCTTGTTGTGCTTGGCCAGGTAGGCGTCTATGTCCGCCACTTCCTCGCCGCGCCAGGGGCAGCTGAGGTTGACGAAATTCACGATGTCCGCGCCCTGCTCAATGGCCTCGTATTCCGGGCCGCCAAGCTCCAGGGCGAACTCCTCCACGGCGAAGCCGTTTTTCTTGAGCCAGGCGCGGGTGGCGGCAAGGCCGGAGCCTGGGGCCTTCTCCGGCAGGCAGGCCAGCACCAGGGCCCCGGCTTCGGCGTGCGCGCCGTAGGCCTCCTGCGGCTTTTCCCCGGCGCGCAGGGGCCGGGAAAGCACCATGAGCCCGTAGTGCGAACGGTAGCGCACCTGCCATTGGGGCTTTTTCATGCCAAAGGCGGGCTTGACGTACGCGGCCAGGAAGCGGCGCACGGCCGCCTCCGAGGGGCCGATGGCCAGCACGGCGATTTTGGGCCTGGCAGTGGCGCTGGAATTGGACATGCTCTCGAACTCGGACGTCTGGCTCACGGCTCCCGCCCCTACTTCTTTGCGGCCCGGGCCTTGCGCAGCCAGTCGTACCAGGCGTCCAGGCCGTCGCCCTTGCGGCAGGCCACGGGGAAAATCTCAATGTCCTTGTTCAGCTTGCGCGCGTGGGCGCTGGCGGCCTCCAGGCTGAAGTCCACGTACGGCAAGAGGTCCGTCTTGTTCAGCAGCATAACGGAGGAGAGGTGGAACATAAGGGGGTACTTCTCGGGCTTGTCGTCGCCCTCGGTGACGGAGAGGATGCTGACCTTGTGGTCCTCGCCCAGGTTGAACTCCGCCGGGCACACCAGGTTGCCCACGTTCTCTATGAACAGGATGTCCAGGTCCTTCATGTCCAGCACGCCGATGGCGTCCTCGATCATGGAGCTGTCGAGGTGGCAGCCGCCCTCGGTGTTCACCTGCACGGCCTGGGCGCCGGTGGCGGCCACGCGGCGGGCGTCGTTGTCGGTCTGCAGGTCGCCCTCGATGACGGCCATCTTGAACTCGCCCTTGAGGTCGGTGAGGGTGCGCTCCAGCAGGCTGGTTTTGCCCGCGCCGGGGCTGCTCATGAGGTTCAGGCAGAGTATTTTGCCGGCGGCGAAATATTCCGTCAGCTTGCCGGCGCGGCGCTCGTTGGCCTCCAGCACGTTGCGGACGATGGTAACGGTCTTGCCCATGTGTCAGTCTCCCGTGTGGGGCGCGGCAGCGGCGGCGGCTTCCCCGGACTCCGGGGTGTCGTCGATGTCGGCCTCGATTTCGTCGATGTAGAGTTCCTTGCCGCCGGTGATGTCGTGGCCGAGAATTTCTTCGCAGGCCGGGCAGGGCATGTAGTGCTTGTCCTCCGGGGTGAAGGGCAGGCCGCAGGAGCCGCAGGTGACGGTGAGCGGGGCGTCCACCACCTCCAGCACCACGCCCTGGAGGTCGCCCTCCTGGGTCAGGCACTCCCAGCCGAAGGAGAGCGCATCGGACACCGCGCCGGAGAGCGCGCCATTGACCACGCGCACGCGCATGATGCGTTTCATGCCGTGTTTCACCCGTTCTTCGCGGATGATGTCGAGCATGCTTTGTATAAGGGATAGTTCGTGCATGGGTTCCCGGCATAGCGCAAAACACCGGGGGCGGCAAGCGCGGGCCGCGCGCGGGGAGATGAAAAAGCCCCCCGGCCTCGGTTACGGGGCCAGGGGGCTTGTCTCATCACAGTGCGCAGGGGCTAGGAGCAGCCGCAGCCGCCGCTTCCGCAGCCGCCGCCGGAACCGCCGCCGGAGCCGCATCCGCCGCTGCCGCAGCCTCCGCCTTCGCCTCCGCCCTCGATTGGGTTCTCGGAGTCCACGGAAAAGCCGTATTCGGTCATGTCGATGCTGATTTTTCCGGTGGAGGTGAGCAGGGAGCTCTCCACCACGAGGCTGAAGCCGCCGACTTCATAGGTGCTGTCGCCGTCGCGGGCTTCGTCCAGGGCCAGGGAAAGCTTGGGGCCGCAGCATCCGCCCGCCAAAAACACGCGGATGGGGGCTTTTTCTTTGTCGGCAAAGTATCCGTCGAGCTGTTCTTTGGCGGCGTCGCTCAGTGCGATCATGGGTCTTCTCCTTAAAAATGGATGTGGATGATGAAATTATGCTGTGGACTGCCGGTCCAGCCGGGGCCGGTGTCCTTGTCGCCCGCAGTGCGGTCCCGTATCATCCGCCCCATAAAAAAAGGGCGGCATTCTTGTGAAACGCCGCCCTTTGTATTCCCACGTGTGGATCTAGCAGGAGCACCCGCCGGAGGAACCGCCTCCGCAGCTGCTGCCGCAACCACCGCCGCCCGTATTCATCGGGTTTTCCGAATCGACGCTGAACCCGTACTGGGTCATGTCGATGCGGATGGCGCCGGTTTGCTCTCCAAGGGCTTTTTCCAAAAGGAAACTGTAGCCCATCACGTCAAAGGTGTCGTCGTTTTCACGCGGCTCATCCAGAGCCAGCGAAAGTTTCGGGCCAGCTCAACCCCCGGAAGCCATGAAGACCCGGATCGGGGACTTCTCCTTGTCCGCAAAGTACCCATCAAGCTGGGTCTTGGCGGCTTCTGTCAGTTCAATCATTGGTGCCTCCTTGATCGGTTATGGGAAAACGTTAGATAATGACGGCCCAGAACTTTGTCAATTCTCCCCAGGGCAGGGAATCCGCAGACGTTGACCCCCCCGGCGCGATGGGGTAACCGTGGGTCTTGGTTGGGCTTGTCCCGAGCCGCTACGGGCATGGCGGCACCTTTTTTTTGCGAGGCGTCTCTCATGAGCACAAAAGATATGATTCTCAGCACCGCCAAGGACATGATCTCCGAGGTGGGGTTCCACAAGATGACCACCGCCAACCTGGCGAAAAGGGCGGACATCTCCGAGGGCACCATCTACAGGCACTTCGAGAGCAAGGAGGACATCCTCCAAAATATCCTCGACAGCTTTGACGAAAAATATCTGGCCCTGGCGGAAAGCTGCCGCGCGCGCATGAGCAAGGGCAACCTCAGCCTGGAGGAACTCCTGGGCAGCCACTTCACCTTTGTGGATGCCAACGGAGCGGACATCAAGATCGTGCTCGGCACGTACAGCATTCTGGAAATCACCCGGCGCTCCATGTACCGCTTCCTCACCCGCATGCGCAGCTTGTTCGAGGAGTTCCTGGCCCACAACATCAGCCTTGGCGTGGTGCGCGACGTGCCCCTGGCGCCCACGGGCATGATTCTTTCCAACATGTTTTTCGGTCTCATGCGCATCAAGCTCTACTGGCCGGAAATAGAGGACTTCTCCGCCGAGGCCGTGGAGTTCACCCGCCGCAGCCTGCTGAAGGACCTGGAGGAGGGCAAGTGAGCGACCGTACCCTCATGACCGCCAAGGAGATGGGCCGGACCATGGAACGCCTGGCCAGCGAGGTTTTCGAACGCCGGGGCGAGGAGGGCAGGCTGGTGCTTGTCGGCATCCAGCGCCGTGGCGTGGACCTGGCGCGCAGGCTCAAGACCCTGCTGGACGCCCGTCTGCAGAACCCCGTGCTCCTGGGCATGCTCGACATCAACCTGTACCGCGACGACTGGACCAACCCCGGCATGTCGCCCATCATCAGCAGCACGGAGATTCCGGCCGAGGTGGACGGCGCCAGCGTGGTGCTGGTGGACGACGTGCTGTATTCCGGCCGCACCACCCGCGCCGCCCTGGAGGCCATCCTCGACTTTGGGCGGCCCCGCCGCGTGGAGTTGCTGGTTCTCATCGACCGTGGCCACCGCGAACTGCCCATCCAGGCCGACTACGTGGGCAAGAAGGTGAACACCGCCAGCACTGAGCAGGTGGACGTGCTGGTGGCCGAGCGCGACGAGCAGGACCGCGTGCTGCTGCGCGCCAAGCCCTCGGCCTAGGGGCCCGCCCGCGCCGCCAAGCTACCCACCGACAGCATTCCATACCAACACAGCAGTCCACACCAACACAACAGTCCATGCCAACACAACAGACCGTCCCCGACACGACCATGCGCCGCCTGCCCCCGCAGGCCTGCGTCAGCCTCATCGGCATGGCCGGCGCGGGCAAGAGCACCCTGGGCCGCCTGTTGGCCGAGCGCCTGGGCTGGGCGCACCTGGACACGGACCACCTCATCGAGGCCTCCTACGGCCTGCCCCTGCAAAGCGTGCTGGACGCCCTGGGGCTGGAAACATTTTTGCGCGCGGAGGAGTCGCTGGTGTCCAGCCTCTCCGTGCGGCGCACGGTGATATCCACCGGCGGCAGCGTGGTGTACGGCCCCACCGCCGTGGAGCGCCTGAAGCTGCTCGGGCCCGTGGTGTTCCTGGAGGTCAGCCTGCCCACCTTCCTGAAGCGCGTGGGCGATGGCGGCAACCGCGGCCTGGCCATAGCGCCGGGGAAATCACGGGAGGACCTGTTTGCCGAGCGCCAGCCGCTGTACCGCGCCGCCGCCGACTTTACCCTGCGCACCGACGAGGACAGCCACCAGGGCTGCCTGGAGCGCCTGCACGCCTGGCTCTTACACGAGGTTGAATTATGAAGCGGGGACTCGCGCCCATCATCGCCACACGCCTTGCCGCGCTGTACAAGCGCATGGACGAGGCCTACACCGCCTCCTCCGCCTCCCTGGGGCTCTCCTGCGAGGGCTGCCCGGACAACTGCTGCGAGACGTTCTTTCAGCACCACACCTACGTGGAGTGGGCCTACCTGTGGGAGGGGCTGCGCGCCCTGCCCCAGGCCACCCAGCAGGCCATCGCCCAGGCCTCGGAAGACTGGGTGCGCCGCCACCAGAACCCCATCCTGCCGGGGGTGCGCCCCCGCGTGATGTGCCCGCTGAACCTGGGCGAGGAGGGCCAGGGCCGCTGCGGCCTGTATGCCCACCGCCTGATGGTTTGCCGCCTGCACGGCGTGCCCAACGAGCTCATCCGCCCGGCCGGGCCCAGGAA
>JAVBYL010000382.1 GCA_030824035.1 Humidesulfovibrio sp. | reverse complement strand
ATGCCGGGAGTTGAAGTGACCGTGGTGGGCAAAGCCCCCCTGAAGGACCCCGTGGCCCTGCGCCTGCGGGACTTCACCCTGACCCTGCGCAACAGCGAGGCCGACCACGTGGTGGTCGAGCCCGTGGAGTAATTTCGTGAGCAATCCCCACTTCACCATAGGCCTTGCCGGCAACCCCAACTGCGGCAAAACCACCATGTTCAACGCCCTCACCGGCGCCCATCAGCACGTGGGCAACTGGCCGGGCGTCACGGTGGAAAAGAAAATGGGCAAGGTGCGCTCGGGCGATGTCGACCTCGACATTGTGGATCTGCCCGGCACCTATTCCCTCACCGCTTACTCCGAGGAGGAGAAGGCGGCCCGGAACTTCCTCACCGACGACCGCCCCCACGCCGTCATCAACGTGCTCAACGCCGACTGCCTGGAGCGCAACCTTTACCTGGGCGTGCAGATTCTGGAGCTGGGCGTGCCCGTGGTGCTGGCCCTGAACATGATGGACGAGGTGCGCAAGGCCGGCAAGGACATCGACGTGCCCCTGCTGACACAGCTTATGGGCTGCCCCGCGGTGGAAACCGTGGCCCGCAGCGGCCAGGGCAAGCGCGAACTGCTGGTGGAGGCCGTGCGCGTGGCCAAGGAGCGCGCCGGAAGCATCGAGCCCCTGCGCATCACCTACGGCCCGGACCTGGACCCCGTGCTGGACGAGATGGAGAAGCTCATCCTGGGCGCCGAGTTCATGGCGGACAAGGTGCCCGCCCGCTGGCTTGGGCTCAAGTACCTTGAGGGCGACACCTCGCTCATCCGCCGTGGGCGCGAGACCAACGCCGAAATCTCCCTGAAGCTGGAAGCCATGGTGGCCAAGGTCACCGAGCACCTGCAGAAAACCCTGCGCGCCAGCGCGGACTCCATCATCGCCGACTACCGCTACGGCTACATCGCCAGCATCGCCAAGCAGGTGGTGCGCTACCCCGCCATCGACACCGAGCGCATCCGCCTGTCCGACCGCATGGACCGCGTGCTCACCCACCAGTTGGCCGGGCCTGTGGTCATGGGTCTCATCATCTACCTGCTGTACACCCTCACCTTCGCCGTGGGCGAGGTGCCCATGGGCTGGGTGGAGGACGCCTTCGGCTGGCTGGGCGACACCGTCAAGGCGGGCATGAGCGACGGCCTGCTGCGCTCCCTGCTGGTGGATGGCGCCATCGCGGGCGTGGGCGGCGTCATGGTCTTCGTGCCGCTCATCATGATCATGTTCTTCCTGCTCTCCGCCCTGGAGGACTCCGGCTACGTGGCGCGCATGGCCTACATGCTCGACCGTGTGTTCCGCATCTTCGGCCTGCACGGAACCTCCGTGCTGCCCTTCATCATCGCGGGCGGCATCGCGGGCGGCTGCGCCGTCCCGGCCGTCATGTCCACCCGCACGCTGCGCAGCCCCAAGGAAAAGCTGGCCACCCTGCTGGTCACTCCGTTCATGACCTGCGGAGCCAAAGTCCCGGTGTTCCTCATGCTGGCCGCGGCCTTCTTCCCCGGGTCGGAGGCGAGCGTCATGTCCGCCATCACCCTGAGCGCCTGGGGCGCCGCCCTGCTGGTGGCCAAGCTGCTGCGCTCCACCATCATCAAGGGCGAAAGCACACCCTTCGTCATGGAGCTGCCGCCCTACCGCATGCCCACCCTGCGCGGCCTGTGCATCCACACCTGGGAGCGCACCTGGCAGTACATCCGCAAGGCCGGCACGGTGCTGCTGGCCATCTCCATCCTGCTGTGGGCGGCCATGACCTTCCCCGGCCTGCCCGAGGACGAGGCCGCGCCTTTTGAGGAGCGCATCGCCGCCATCCAGGAGCAGATTGACGCGGGCAAGGCCGCCGCCCCCGCCGAGGGCACGACTGAGGCGCCCGCCGCTTCCGCTTCCGCCGAGGAGCCCAAGAGTGAGCTGGAGGAGACCCTGGCCGCCGCCGAGGCCGCCAAGTCCGAGGCCGAGCTGCGCCACTCCTTCGCGGGCAGCGCCGGTGTGGCCATGGAGAGCGTCACCCAGGCCGCAGGCTTCAACTGGCGCGTGAACATCGCCCTGCTGGGCGGCTTCGCGGCCAAGGAGGTCATCGTCTCCACCCTGGGCACGGCATACTCCCTGGGCGAAATCGATGCCGAGGAAGCCGAGCCCCTGTCCAAGATGCTGAGCCAGGACCCGACCTTCCCCAAGGCCGCCGCCCTCGCGCTCATCGCCTTCGTCATCCTCTACGCGCCCTGCTCCGTGACCATCGTCACCATGGCCAAGGAGGCGGGCTGGAGGTGGGCCACCTTCGCCATGACCTTCAACACCGCTCTGGCATACGCGGCCGCCGTCGTCATCTTCCAGACGGCCCGCCTGTTCGGATAGAACGAAGCCAGAACGGGAAGCACACCTTCCGCAAAGACCCTCCTTCACTCTTGCGGGGGCCCCCGGGGATCGGCTCCGGGGGCCCACAAGAGAACCCCGGCGCACACGCCCCCCAAGACATCGCACGGCCAGGCCCCGCAAGGGAGCCTGGCCTTTCCTTTTGGCGACAAACCGGCTAGACAAAAAACGGTCGCGCTCCGGGCACACCCGAGGCGCGGCCCGCAACCGAAACAATGCCCAAAACTCAGCGCCAATAAAAACGGAACCTGAGAACGGCATAGGAAATCGGCATCCGGCACTCCCTGGCGCCCACGCGCCGGGAAGCCCAACAACAACCCAGGAGTCCCACATGTCCAGGACGCCCAAGACCGTCCAAACCCCCAAAGCCCCGGCCGCCATCGGCCCCTATTCCCAGGCCATCGCCTCTGGCGGCATGGTGTACACCAGCGGGCAGCTCGGCATCGACCCCGCCACCGGTGTCATTCCGGAAAATTTCGCCGTTCAGGCCAAGCTGGCCATGCAGAACCTGCAGGCCATCGTGGAGGCCGCCGGGTCGAACCTTGGGCTGGTCGTGTCCGTTGACGTCTACCTCATCGACATGGGCCGCTTTGCCCAGTTCAACGAGATTTACGCCAGCTACTTCCACGAGCACCGCCCCGCCCGCGCCGCCATCGCCGTGGCGGGCCTCCCGCGCGAGGCCCAGGTCGAGGTGCGCTGCATCGCCGCCCTGCCCGACTAAACCCCGCCCATCGGCCACACCAGTTCGGCCCGCCTGACATAGACGCACAAGAGCCCGCCAGACCTTCGAGGTCCGGCGGGCTCTTTCCGTTCGACATATGGCAGGGGGAAGCGCTAGCCCGCAAACTCCTGGCCCGTCTTGACCAGCCTGTGCGCCAGGGGCGGCAGGGGCGCGTTCACGGCGCGCACCAGCGCCACCGGGCTCATGTAGTCCGTGGCCCAGTCCAGGGTCAGGCGCACGCCGTCCGTGCCCTCCAGCTCGGCCAGGGCCACCAGGGGCCGCAGGTCCGTGGGCTTCAGGCCGTTCTTGCTTTTGCGCTCCACCACGTAGCTTTCGCGGGCCGCAAGCTCCGCCCACTGCCCGCGCCACAGCGCCACATCCTCCGGGCTGCCCACATAGCGCAGCAGAAAGTGCTCCCGGCTGGCCTGCTGCGGGCGCTTCAGCACCGGCAGGCTTTCAATGCGCACCGGAGTAAGCCCGCGCGGCATCTGCGCCGTCAGCACAGCCAGCACCTCGTCCGGGGCGATGGCCTGGCGCAGGGTCAGGGTGAACCACTCGGCGCGGCTTTCCACGCCAACGGGCAGGGCGCGGCCAAAGGAGATGCGCGGCATGGGGTGGAACCCGGCGCTGAAGGAAAGCGGCAGCTTGGACCGGCGCAAGGCGCGCTCCAGGATGCTTTGCAGCTCCAGCTGGCTCAGGTAGGCCGCCTCGTCGATCTTCTCGTACCAGATGCGGTACTGGGCCTGGCGCTCGTTGAGATCGACAACCGGGACTTCAGGAGCCTCGGCTGTGTCCGCGATGGGCGAATCGAGCTCGGCGGAGCTGGGCCGGGGCGAGCAGGCGGCGGGCTCCTGGTCGCGGCGGGCGAACACCACGCGCGGGCGGATCTCCATTTTGGCGGCCTGGGCGGCCAGGCGCGAAACACGACCCTCGTGGTTGCACACGCCGCAGTTGCGGCACGCGCCAAAGCGGCAGTCCTCGGTGAGCTTCTCCTCCAGGGCGCGGCGGCGCTCCATGAGCAGGAACTCCTTCGACACGCCGCAGTCCAGGTGGTCCCAGGGCAAGGGGGCGTCCACATCGCGCGGGCCCTGGTACTCCTCCGCGGTCAGCCCCGCCTCGGCCAGGGCCTCCATGTACGGCTCCAGGCGCAGGTGGTCCTTCCAGCTGGAAAACAGCGCGCCCTTGCGGTAGGCGCTCTCCACCACATCCGCCAGGCGACGGTCGCCACGGGAGAACACGCCCTCCAGGCAGCTCATCTCCGGCTGATGGTACTTCAGCGTCACGCGCTTGTGGGGCTTCAGGGCGTCCTTGATGTAGAAGATGCGGCGGCGGATCTCCGCCATGCCGATCTGCGGCTCCCACTGGAAGGGGGTGTGCGTTTTGGGCACAAAGGGCGAGACGGCCGCCGTGACCTGCAGGCGCTTCACGTGGCGTCCGGCCGCGTCGCGCACCTTCAGGCACAGGTCCACAATGGCGTCAAGGTCGGCGTCGGTCTCCGTGGGCAGGCCGATCATGAAATACAGCTTCACCTGCTGCCAGCCGTGGTGGAACAGCACGCGCACGTGCTCCAGCAGGCCTTCTTCCGTCACGCCCTTGTTGATGACATCGCGCAGGCGCTGGCTGCCCGCCTCCGGCGCTATGGTGGCCCCGGTGCGGCGGATGCTGGCGATGCGCTCCATGATGCTTTCCGACAGCGAGCCCACGCGCAGCGAGGGCAGGGAGATGGACACCTGCTCCGCCGCGCAGCGGGTGAAGGTGGTGTCGAAGAGCGAATCCAGGGCCGAATAGTCGCCGGTGCTGAGGGAGAGGAAGGAGACCTCCTCGAACCCGGTGGCCGCGATGGCGCGGGACAAGGTCTCGCCCAGCTCCTCCGGGGTTTTTTCGCGCACGGGGCGGTACACCATGCCCGCGTGGCAAAAACGGCAGCCGCGCGTGCAGCCGCGCGCCAGCTCCAGGGTGTAGCGGTCGTGCACGGCCTGGCCAGACGACACGGCGGGCAGCACCGGGAAGGGCGCGGTGGAGATGTCCGCCACCACGGCCTTTTCCACGCGCTCGTAGCCGGGAACCAGCGACGCAAGCGGCTTGCCCGGGCCATCGTAGCGGAAAAACTCGGGCACGTAGACGCCGGGCACCTGGATGAGTTCGCGCAGCAGCTCCGCGCGGGTCAGCCCCTTCTCGCGCGCGGCGGCGATGCGCTCCATGATCTCCGGCAGGCTCTCCTCGCCATCGCCCAGGGAGATGACGTCCAAAAACGGGGCAATGGGCTCGGGGTCGAAGCAGGCGCCGCCGCCGGCCATGATGATGGGCCACTGGCCGCCGTCTGCCGGTGCGGTGGCGGCTCTATCGGCCGCGCGCAGGGGAATGCCCGCCAGGTCCAGCATGTACAGCACGTTGGTGTAGCACAGCTCGTGGGTCAGGCTGAAGCCCACGGCGTCCATGCGGGCCAGGGGGGTGTCGCTTTCCAGGGTGGCCAGGGGAGTGGCGTGCTCCCGCAGGATGGCGGCGGTTTCCGCGCAGGGGGCGTATACGCGCTCGGCAAAGAGGTGCGGACGGTCGTTGACGGCCTGGACCAGGATGCGCTGGCCGAGGTAGGACATGCCGACTTCGTACATGTCGGGGAAGGCCAGGGCCACGCGGGCGCGCACCTCGGCCGGATTCTTGTGCCGGGCGCCCCACTCGTTGCCGAGGTAGCGGCTTGGGCGGGGCAGCAGGGGCAGCAGTTCCTTCACGTATGGTCCTTTGCGGGGGTGCTCTTGGGGTGATGACAAAGAAGCGTCGGGGCGGCGGGACTGTACCGTCCCACCGCCCCGATATCAAGCAGAGGCGAAGCGCCTATTTTTTCAGCA
>JAVBYL010000375.1 GCA_030824035.1 Humidesulfovibrio sp. | reverse complement strand
TCCAGCCCGGAGCGCAGGGCCGCGCGTTTCAGGGGCATGTCCTCGGCGTAGGTGTCCAGCACAACGCCCAGCAGCGCGGCGTCTCCGTCCAGCAGGTCCAGGGCGCTGGCCAGGTCCAGCACCGGGGGCTTGGGCTGGCCGGGCTTGGCCTGGCTGTGGTTGGACAGGGTGTGGTTGATCTGAATGTGGTTGAACTGGCCGGTGTTGGCAAGCGTGTTGGCTGGCGTGTTGATTTCCAGCGGGCTGTGCGGCCGTGCGGAGGCCCTTTGCGTCGCCGTTTCCGGGCGCGGCGCAAAGGGGGCCAGCGCCTCGGCAAGGTTCTGGAACGATACGGGCTTGGTGATGAACCCGGTCATGCCCGCGCGCAGGCACTTCTCGCGGTAGGAGTCCAGGGCGTGGGCCGTCATGGCCAGCACGGGAGTGGCGCGGTTGGCCTCCCCCGCCTCGCCCGCGCGCAGCCTGCCCGTGGTCTCCATGCCGTCCATGCGGGGCATCTCCAGGTCCATGAGCACGAGATCGTAGGGCTTGGCCGACAGCATGTCCAGGGCCTGGCGACCATCGGCTGCGTGGTCGCACTGGTGGCCCAGGCGCTTCAGGTAGGCCTGGGCGATGATGACGTTGGCCGGGGTGTCCTCCGCCAACAGCACGGCGAGGGACGCTTGTTGCGGCACTCGTTGCGGCGCGCCGGGCGCGGGGCCCGTGCGCTGTGCTGTGCGCTGTTCCGTGCTGGCGGGCTCTTCCTGATGTGCTGTGACGGGCTGTGCGGGATTCGGCAGTGAATGTTCCGGCTGTGGCAGCTCTGGCTGTTGATGTTCCGACTGTGGTCCCGCGTGCTCCAGCAGCAGGCTGACGAAGAAGGTGCTGCCCCGCCCGGGCGAGCTGGCAAGCCGGATGTCTCCGCCCATGAGCCGCGCCAGCTGGCGGCAGATGGCCAGGCCCAGGCCGCTGCCCCCGTATTTGCGGGTGGTGGAGCTGTCGGCCTGGGTGAAATTTTCGAAGATGTCGCGCTGCGCGTCCAGGGGGATGCCGATGCCTGTGTCGGCCACGGCGATTTCCAGGCGCAGGGGCGCGTTGGCCTTGCCCGTTTCCCCGGCCATTTCATCCATTGATTCGGGCAGGGGGGCCAGGCGCACCTCCACTCCGCCCTCCTGGGTGAATTTCACCGCGTTGCCGGCCAGGTTGGCCAGGATCTGCCCCAGCCGCACCGGGTCGCCCTGCACGTAGGCGGGCAGAGCGGGGTGGACCTGGGTGGTGAAGCCGAGGCCTTTCTTCGCCGCCTCGGCCCCGGGGTGGCGCAGGGCGGCCCGCACGGCGGCCCGCAGCTCAAAGGGGATGCGCTCCAGCTCCACCCGGCCGGACTCCACGCGGGAGAGGTCGAGCAGATCGTTCACCAGTCCAAGCAGCATCTGCCCGGAGTCCCGCAGGGAGCAGAGGGCGCTGGCGCGCTCGGCCTCGCTCCCGGCCATTTCAGAAAGGTCGGTGAAGCCCAGGATGGCGTTGAGTGGGGTGCGGATTTCGTGGCTCATTTTGGCCAGGAACTCGCTCTTGGCGTTGCTGGCGGCCTCCGCCGCCTCCTTGGCCGCGGTCAGCTCGCGCTCCAGCTTCACGCGCTGGGTTATGTCCGTGCCGACGGTGCAGACCTTTTCCGGCCTGCCCTGGGCGTCGAGCAGGGGAAACATGCTGAGCAGGAAGGTGCGCACGTCGCCGTCCGGCCCGGCCATCTCCACGGAGCGGGTGACCGGCGCGCCGCTTTGCAGCACCAGGGCATCGGCCTGGGCGATCTGCCCGGCAAGGCCGGGGGCCAGCACCTCCTGGGCGCTGCGGCCGATGATCTCGTCCTCCGTTTTGCCCATGAGCCGTTGGCCGATGGCGCTGACGACCAGGAAGCGGCCCTGGCTGTCGCGGATGGAGATGAGGGCCGTGGAGTGGGCCAAAATGCCGCGCAGGTGGTCGCTGGTGGTGCGCAACTCCTCCTGGGCGCGCTTGATTTCGGTGATGTCCGTGGCGGTTTCCAGGCGCACCAGCCTGCCGTCGGTCCAGCGCATGGCCTGAACGCGCACCAGCCCCCAGGTGCCGGTGTCCTCGTGGTGCTCCTCGCGGGTAAAAACGCCTGCGGGCTCGCCGTGCTCGTCCAGCAGGTTGGCGCGCGGGCAGTTGGCGCAGGCGGCTTGCCCCCCGCGCATGGCGGCCCAGCAGGGCTTGCCCAGCACGCCCTCACCCATTTCGTCGCGCACCACCTTGTTGGCGAAAAGCAGCGTGTCGGTCTCATAGTCCGCCACGAAGATGGCGTCGGACTGGTTTTCCAGCACCCGCAGAAAACGCTCGTTGGAGCGCGAGAGCTCGATCTCCGCGCGCTTGCGCTCGGTGATGTCCGAGGCGAAGCCTTGCAAGCCCACGGCCCGGCCTTCTTTGTCGCGCAGCACGCGGGCGCTCAGGGCGGCCCAGATGATGGTGCCGTTGCGGCGGTAGTTTTCGAATTCGAAGCCCTGCACACGGCCTTCCTTCGCCAGCATGCCGAGCAGCTCGTCCCTGCGGACGGGCTGGACGTAAATCTGCCGGGCGATGTCCGTTATCTCGTCCAGCAGCTGTTCCCTGGAGTCGTAGCCGAGGAGCCGCACCATGGCCGGGTTCGCTTCCATAAAGCGCCCGTCCGTGGAGGACTCGAAGTAGCCGTCCACGGAGTTTTCCAGAATCAGGCGCACCTTTTCCTCGGCCTCTTGCAGGCGCTTGGTGGAGGCCTCCAGGGCATCGGCCATGCTGTCCACGCCGTCCGCCAGTTCGGCCAGCTCGCCCCGGCTTGTGCTGCGGATGCGGTAACCCAGCTCGCCCCCGGCCAGGCGGCGCGTGGCGGCCAGGATGCCCTCCGCGGGCACGAGGATGGTCTCCGCCACCAGGAAGGCGCCGAAGAGGCTGACCACGGCCACCAGGACCAGCCCGGCCAGGCTCTTTTGCGTCGAGGCCTTGGCCTCCGCGAAGGCCTCGGTGATGGGAATGCCCACGCGCACGTACAGTTCGTTCCCGGGCTGGGTGGTCAGGGGGGCGAAGGCGAAAAGGCGCTCCGCGCCGTCCATGCCCTTTGCCAGGTGCGAGGTTTGCCCCCCGGCCACCTTGGGCATCAGCGACATGGAATCGGGAATGTATTTTGCATTATTGTCCGCATTGGCGGGGAACACGGCCACGATGCCGCCCTCGGCGTTGACCACCATGGCGGTTGAGCCGGTGGGCAACGCCAGGTTCGCGGCGGCCTTTTGGAACCAGCTGAAGTCCACCGCCAGGGCGAGCACGCCGGTGATTTCGCCGCCGGCTCCCAGCACCGGGCAGGCCTGCACCAGCAGATTGCGCTGGAGGCTGTGGGAATAGTCCTGCTCGCCCAGGGAGCAGGTGAGGCTGGCCAGCACATGGCGGAACCAGGGCTGCGCGGAAACGGGCAGGGGGTCCTTCTCCGGCCGGGAGGAGGCCTTCACACAGCCGGAAAGGTCGTAGAGGGAACAGGACAGGGTATGGGGCGACTGCAGGAACACATCGCGCAACAGGGCGTTGGGCGCATTCCCCTTCGGGGTGTGGACTTCGCCCAGGCGGGCCAGGGCGGAGAGCTCCTGGCGACCGGCGGCGGCGATCTCCCTGCCGCGCCCGGCCAACCGCTCGGCCTGCTGGCTGGCCAAAAGGCGCGCCTCGGCCTCGATGTGCTCGCGGACATCGCTGCTGAAGGTCAGCGCCACCAGGATCGCCGGAACCAGCGAAACCAGGACGATGAGCCCCAGCCGGGAGGCCAGGCCGTGCAGAAGGCGATGTTTCATGCCGGGGTCCTTGCGGAATGTCCGAAGTCGGTCGGGCTTGCAGGGGCGAACCCTACCAGCATCGGCACGGCAATACAACGGGAGCAGAGCGGGGGGCGGGCATGAAAAGTCAAAGCTTTGGCGGCGCGCCTCGGGTTTCCGTGGTCATCCCCAATCATAATTACGCGCGATTTTTGCCGGAGTGCCTTGCCGCGCTGCTGGCCCAAGGGTTGGCCCCGGCAGAGCTGGAGGTCATCGTGGTGGACGATGCCAGCACCGATGGCTCCGCCGCCCTGGCGCGCCGCCTGCTGGGCGGCTGCGGCCTGGGGAGCTGGCGCGTGCTGGAGGTGGCGCGCGTGGGCAGGCCCGGCCCGGTGCGCAACGCGGGCCTGGAGTTGGCGCGCGGGGAGTTTTTGCTCTGCCTCGACCCGGACGACCTGCTGCTGCCGGATTTCCTCTCCGCCAGCCTGGAGGCGCTGGAGCGCACCGGCGCGGACGTGGCTTATTGCGGCATTGTTTTTGAGGAGCAGGGCGCCATTGCGGGCGAGGCTGTCCATGCCGAGGTTGTCCGGCGCGAGGTTATCCGGCGCGAAGTTATCCCGCCCGGGTACAGCCCGCTGCTGCTGGCCAACCAGAACTTTTTGCCCAGCGCCTGCCTGATGCGGCGCGGTGTGTGGGACGACGGGGCGCGCTACCGCAGCACCACGGCCTATGAGGACTGGGACTTTTGGGTGCAGGCGGCGCTCCACGGGGCGCGGTTCGCCTGCGTGGGGCGGGCCTTGTTCCTGTACCGCCTGCGGCCCGATGGCTACTCCGCCTCGGCCCGGAGTGAGGACGGCGTTGCCAAGGCGCGCATCGTGGTGGGGAACCCCGGCTTTTTCCCCTCCTGGACGCGGGCCTGGGCGCGCGGGGTGCTGCGGGGCGAGGCCTGGGCCAAGCCCTTTGGGCGCGGCGTCATCCCGGTTCTGCGGGAGCACGCCGGCCTGCCGCAAAAGGCCGCCCCGGCCGGAGGTGCGCCTGCGCGCTGGACCCTGGACTCGAATTTGCCTACTCTGCCCCTGCGCGCCGCCACGGGTGACGAGCAACGCAACGGCAGAAGCGAGGACGCATGAGCAAGGACAACGGCAACTGGCCCCAGGGGCTGCCCGAGGCGGAACACCGCCGCTACGGGCGCATCCTGCTTGCCGTGGTCCTTTCCGGCATGCTGTTTCTGGCCGGGCAGGCGGAGCGCTGGTGGCAGGAGGTGGCACGCCTGAAGCAGTTGGAGGCCACCCTTTTCGAAGTGTACCAGCAGGCCCTGGGCGGAGATCCCGGCAAATCGCCCTATGGGCGGCTCCAGTTCGAGCTGGGGAAGCTGCGCGCTGGCGGGGCGCAGAACCTCGACCTTTTGGAACTCTTGGCCGCGCTCTCGCGCCGTGCGCCGGAGGGTGTGCGCGTGGAAAGCCTCTCCATGGCGGAGCGCAGCGGGGTGGTTGCCGGTGTGGCCGCCACCCGCGCCGAGTATGACCGCTACCTGGCGGCGCTGGCCGCCGAGGGCTATTTTTCCTTTTCCGTGCGCACAGCCAGCACCGGGCAAGAGCCTGTGCGCTTTGAACTTTCCGTGAAGGCGCGGGACCGCACCGCCCCGCCCAAGGAAGACTGATGCCCCGACAGCACGCCAAGCAGACCCGGAGGCCCCAGTGACCTGGAAGGTGGTGGCGCGTTTGACGCACCTCTCCGCCGCGGCGCAGCGCCGCCTGTGGCACGTGCTCATCGCGGGTGCGGCGGTGCTGCTGCTGGCCGCCTGGGCGGGCCTTGCGGCCCTGACGCGCGCCTCGGAGAAGGCCTACGAGCAGGCCGGGCAGACCTACGTCGCCGTCGCGCCCCTGGCGGCGGAGGTCATGGACCTGCGCGCCCGCCGTGGCAGCCTGGGCGGCGTGCCCGCCCTGCAGGCCGTGGAGCAGGTGCTGCGCGCCGCCGGGGTCGGGGCGGAGCGCCTGCGCCTTGCGCCCGCTGGGGCCCTGGGCGGTCCGGAGGGCGTGGAGCTTTTTGCCCGCAGCCTGACCCTGCGCGAGCTGGTGGACGTGCTGCGCGACCTACGTCTGCAGGCTGGGCTGGCCACCGTCTCGGCCACCATTGTTCCCAGCCACGGCGACGCGCGGCACATGGACCTCAACCTGCTGCTTACCCGTTAGCGCGGGCTGCGCATTGAGTACCGAGGACGGACGCCCCATGGACCAGGACACCCAGC
>JAVBYL010000032.1 GCA_030824035.1 Humidesulfovibrio sp. | reverse complement strand
GCCCTTCACGCTGCGGGGGTCGTAGGCGGGCAGGGCCTGGTTCTTCACCACGGGCACGCGGTCCACGCCGAAGGCCTGGGCGGCAAAGCCCGTGCCGTTGCCGATGATGCGGCCCAGGGAGTCGTTCTTGTCGGCCACGCGGCGGATGAGCTTCTCGGCGGCCTTGCCGTCGCCCCAGGGGATGATGCCGCCTTCCATGGCCATGGCGACGGTGTTGCCCAGGTCGATGGTGTCCAGGCCCAGGTCGTCGCAGGCGCGGTCCAGGGCGGCGATGTCGTCCAGGTCCTTGATGAGGGTGTTGGCGCCAAAGGCCCACACGGTCTCGTACTCAAAGCCGCTGGTGAGGTACTTTCCGGCCTTGTCCACGTACTCCTGGGAGCACTGGATGACGCAGCCGGTGTGGCAGCCGTGCTTCACCTTGCCGCCGCGCTTGGTGATGGTCTCGGCGATGGCCTCGCCGGAGATGGCGGCGGCGTGCTCGAAGCGGCCATCGCGGAAGTTCTTGGTGGGCAGCGCGCCCGCCTCGTTGATGATGTTCACCAGGATGGCGGTGCCGAAGGCCGGCAGGCCCTGGCCGGTGACCGGGTGACCCTTCAGCAGCTCGACCCAGCGGCGGTTGGCGGTCTTGAACTTGTCGGTATCCGCGGCGGAAACCATGCCGCACCCGGCGTCGTCGAGCACGATGGCCTTGACGCGCTTGGAGCCCATGACCGCGCCCAGGCCGCCACGACCGGCCGCGCGGGAGGGACGTCCCTCAGGGTCGGAGAACTGCACCGAGGCGGCCATGCGGCAGGTCTCGCCAGCGGGGCCGATGAGCATGGTGCCGGTCTTGGGGCCGAACTTGGCAAGGATCTTGTCCATGGCGGCGTAGGTGCCCAGGCCTTCCATCTCGGCGGCGGCCTCGAACTTCACGCCGTCCTTGGTGATGAGGATGTTGGTGAAGGGGGCGCCATCCTCGGGCTTGTCCTCCAGCACGATGGCCAGAATGCCCAGCTTGGCGAGCTTTTGGGCGAACTGGCCGCCGGAGTTGCTCTCCTTGATGGTGCCGGTGAGCGGGGACTTGGCGCCCAGGGAAATGCGGCCGGAGTTGGCGGCGGCGGTGCCGGTGAGCACGCCCGCGGCGACCACCAGCTTGTTGGCGGCGGAGAGGGCGTGGCAGGTGGCCGGGACTTCCTCCAGCACGATGCGGGAAGTGAGGGCGCGGCCGCCCAGGCCGAGGTGCTTGCCGAGCTCCTCGAAATGAAATTCCTTGGTGCGGGTGTTGATGCGCAGTATCTTCATGGTGCTTCTCCTTGCGTTTATTGTTGCGTAGGCCCATGGCCTTGACTAAGCAAAGACATGGGCAAATAGTACGACCGTGAAAGCAAAAGTCAAATATATTTGGCATTTATGCTAGAAAAGACATATATCACCGCTAGCATAACGGAGGCTCTGCCTTGGAAAACTTGAATATTTTACAAATGATCGTCCGCAGTGAGGAAATGCTTGCGCTGACCCCCCTGCTGCGCGAGGGCGTGACCGTGAGCCTGACCCCGGGCCGCACCCTGCGCCAAAGCATGACCGAGGACCTGGGCATTGCCCCGGATTGCGTTGAACAGCGCGTGCAGACCGTGTTTCTGGATGGCTCGCCCGTGGACGACATCGACGCCGACAGCGCGGAGCCGGGCTGCACCCTGGCCCTGGCCGGGGCGCTGCCGGGGGTGGCGGGCATCGCCATGCGGCGCAACAGCCCCGTGGGGGCCTTCCGCCAGGGCATCACCCACTGCCAGGGCAAGCACGAGCACGCTTCCCCGGCGTCCGGCAGCTTCGACGTCACCCTGAAGCTGTTCAACTCCGTGGCGCTGGAGTGCCTGGGCACGGTGCTTGGGCGCGGCGTTGCCGTGCGGGCCGCCCGGCTCCTGGAGCTGCTGGAGGACCCCGAGGTGCTGCCTGGGGCGACCTTTGCCCTGGGCACGCCGCCCCTGAATGTCGCACCCCTGGCGGCTATCCCCCCCCTGGACCGCCCTGCGCTGCTGGCGGCCCTGCGCGCCCTGCCGGGGCTCATTCGGCTGGTGGTGCTGCCCGCTGGGGCCTGCGCGTGAGCCTAAACCAGCCCTCAAGCGAGCTCGCCCTGTTGGCGGACATCGCCGAGGAGGCGGGCGCGGCCATCATGGACGTGCGCCGCACCGGCTACCGCGTGGAGTACAAGGACGACGCCTCCCCCCTCACCCGCGCGGACACGGCCTCCCACGAGGTCATCCTGCGCGGGCTGGCCCGGCACTTCCCCGGCGTTCCGGTGCTCTCCGAGGAGGGCGCGGACATCCCGGCGGAGGAGCGCAGGCGCTGGCGGCGGCTGTTCATTGTGGACCCGCTGGACGGGACCAAGGAATTTGTGAAGGAGCTGGGCGAGTTCTGCGTGTGCATCGCCCTGGCGCAGGACGGTTTTCCCGTGCTGGGGGCGGTGCATGTGCCCGTGTGGGGCAAAACCTACGTGGGCGGGCTGGCCGACGAGCATCTCGGAATCGGTCCGGGGGCCTGGCTGCGGGAGGGCGGCGGAGCCTGGGCCCGCATCCAGGTGCGACAGCCAGACGAAGCCGCCGGGCTCACCGTGCTGGCCAGCCGCTCCCATCCCAGCCCCGGCACCGAGGCCTGGCTGCTGGGCAAGAACGTGCGCGAACGCATCAGCGCGGGCAGCGCGCTCAAGTTTTGCCTGGTGGCCGAGGGAAAGGCGGACGTGTATCCGCGCTTCAACTTCACCCGCGAGTGGGACACCGCCGCCGGGCAGGCCGTGCTGGAAGGCGCGGGCGGCAGCGTGCTGGCGCTGATGCCGGACGGACAACCCGGAACGCGCCTGCCGGTGAACAAACCAGACCTGCTGAACCCGAACTTCATCGCCTCCGCCCTGCCGTATTAGCCAGGCCCAGAGGATTCCGAGCTATTCCTCGCCGGGCTGCATCTCGCGCGGGGTCTTTTCCAGCTGCTCCGGCTCCGGCAGCTGCTCCTTGGGCGCGGCCCCCAGCTCGCGGAAGCGTCTGGCCTGCACCAGCACGCGGGACTCCAGGGAGCTGACGGTCTTGTTGTAGGCCTCCACCGCCGTGCCCAGCCCCTTGCCCACGCGGATGAAATGCTCGGTGAGGGTGGTGAGGCGCTTGTACAGCTCGCGTCCCAGGTCGCTCACCTGCTGGGCGCTCTCGGCCACGCACTCCTGCCGCCAACCGTAGGCCACGGCCCGCAGGAGCGCTATGAGCGTGGTGGGCGAGGCCACAATGACCTTCTGGTTCACCCCCTCCTCGATGAGGGAGGGGTCGTGCTCCAGGGCGGAGCTGAAGAAGATTTCCCCGGGCAGAAACATGACCACGAACTCCGGCGTGGGTTGCAGGTGCTCCCAGTAGCTCTTCTGGCCCAGCTTGTTCAAATGGTCGCGGATTTGCCTGGCGTGCACCTGCATGCGCCCCAGGCGGGCGTCCTCGTCCGTGGATTCGTAGGCGTCCAGGTAGGCCTCCAGCGGGGCCTTGGCGTCCACCACCACGTTCTTGCCGCCGGGCAGCCGCACCACCATGTCCGGCCGCAGCCTGCCGTCCTCGGTGGTCACGCTGGTCTGCTCGCTGAAGTCGCAGTACCCGGTCATCCCGGCCAGCTCCACCACGCGCCGCAGCTGCATTTCGCCCCAGCGGCCGCGCACCGTGGGCCGCCGCAGGGCCTCCACCAGCTTGCGCGTCTCGCGCTTCAGGTCCACCTGGTCCGAGGCCAGGAACTTCACCTGCTGCGTCAGCTCCACGTAGGCGCCCTGGCGGCTCTTCTCCATTTCCTGAATGCGCGCGTCCACCTGGGTCAGCGATTCGCGGATGGGCTTCACCAGCCCCTCGATGGTTTTCTGCCGCAGCTCCAGGTCGCCCTTGGAGGCCTCCTGCACCTTGGCCAAGTGCTCGCCCGCCAGCTGCAGAAAGCTCTGGTTGTTGTGCTTCAGCGCGTCGGAGGAAAGGGCCTTGAAGGTATCCTGTAGCTTGAGCTGCACGTCCTCCATGAGGGCCAGCTTCTCGGCCACGGCCTTGCGCTCCTCCTCCATGCGGGCCAGCAGGTCGGCCTCGCGGCTCATCAGCGTGGCGAGTTCCTCGGCCTGGGCGCGCACCCGTGCCTCCAGGCCGGGCACGCGGGCGGCGGATTCCTCCGCGCTGGCGCGCAGGGCCGTCTCGGCGCGCAGGGCATCGTAGGCCTGGGCCTGGGCCTCGCGGGCGGCGTCCACATCGGCGCGCAGCTCCGCGCGTTGGGCCGCCAGTTGGGCCTCCGCACCGCGCAGGCGCTCGCTCAGCGTGGCCTGGGCAGCGCGGGCCTGGGCCAGGATGGCCTCCATTTCGGCGCGCAGGCGGGCTTCCTCCGCCCGGAAGCGACCCCGCGCCAGCAGGAAGGCCCCGCCAGCGCCCGAAACCAAGCCCAATACCAACAACAGCGGGCTCAACATCTGGAGCCCCAGCATACCCGTTTGCGAGTCCACGCGCGCCTTACGCCGCGAGCTTTTTGAGCAGCCAGGCCATGTTGCGGCCCAGGGTGCGCATGGTGGCCAAGCCCTCGTCGTCGCCGTTCACCTGGCCGGGCTCGCGGCCGAAGCCCATGTTCCAGTAGCTGGAGCCGGGCACGATCATCTGGCTGATGAAGAAGAAGTGGTTGATGGTGTCGAAGGTGTGGATGGAGCCGCCCCGGCGCGCGGTGACCACGGCCGCGCCCACCTTGCGCTGGAACATGTCGTCGTTGGCGCGGGAAACCATGCCCGCGCGGTCGATGAGTGACTTCATGTTGGTGGAGACATCCGCAAAATACGTGGGCGAACCCAGCAGGATGCCATCGGCCGAGAGCAGCTTCTCGATGTGGCCGTTCATCTCGTCCTTCACCGCGCAGCGCATGTCCTTGTTGGTGAAGCACTTGTAGCAGGCGATGCAGCCCTGCAGCCCCTTGGGGCCAAGCTGCACCAGCTCGGTCTCGAAGCCCTCCTCCGCCAGAACGGCCAGGGCGGTGTTCAGCATGATGGCGGTGTTGCCGTTGAGGCGGGCGCTGCCATTGATGGCCACGATCTTCATGATGTCGCTCCTGTGGTTTCCGGTTGATTTTGGGAGGGGTCCAGGGCGCTCCAAACCAGCCCCTGGGGCGCCAGCTGGTGCGGCGCGCCAACATGGGTGAAGGCCACGGCGATGCGCCGCAGGTTTTCCCCCGGCGTGGTGACGGCGCGCACTGTGCCCGCGTACCAGTAGGGGTTGAACTGCTTGTCGCGGAACTGAAACAGCGAACATTTGAGCACCACGGCCATGCCTGGGGCCAGGGCGGGCGGAACCAGGGCGGCGCGCACCTCCACGGCCAGGCCCCCGGCGGAGATGTCGGACACGGCGTTCTCCTCGCCGTGCCTGCCGTCGTAGGCGTTGATCCAGATGTCCGGCGAGGCCTCCGGGAAATACTGGGTGCTGGTGGCTATGTCCGCCATCCAGAGCCGCAGCCGCACGAAGCGCGGATCGCTGACGCGCTTGCGCGAATGCCGCCTGCGCGGCACGGAGCGGAACTGCGTGGGCGCGGAAAGCAGAATGCGCGGGGGCTCCAGGGTGGCCTCCACGGAGAGGATCTCAGTGTCGAAGGCGTTGACCTTGCGGCCCTCGAAGGTGAGGGGCGCGAAAAAGCCCATGACGGAGCGGCCCGCGTGCACGGCCTCGGGCGCGGCGCAGTCCAGCAGCTCGCAGGTCAGCCCGCGGGGGCCAAACTCCAGGGGCACGCAGCGGGCCAGGGGCTCGCCGCCGGAATCGGGCACAAGGTCCAGGGCCACGGCCTCGCCGATGAGCCCGCCCAACAGCCCCCCAGGGCCGCCATTTTTGGCTGCGCCACCGGCCCGCCCGCGCGACCGCCACCACAGCGCGCCGAAAACGGCGAACAACACGCCCGCCAGCAGCGCCCCTGTCCAGATGCCCGCATCCTCCATGCACTCCCCCTCATCTTTCGATATGGTCCGCAGAATACGCGCCCCGCGCCTTTGCTGTCAAACGCAGACGCGGCCAAGA
>JAVBYL010000289.1 GCA_030824035.1 Humidesulfovibrio sp. | reverse complement strand
AGTTGCCTACAGTTTGCTCTTGAGCACGATGTCCGTGATGGGGCCTCGGCTCTTCTCGCCCTTCAGCACCATGTGCGCGTAGTTCTTGTAGCCCTTCAGCTTCTTCACCGTCCAATTCAGTCCGTTGTTGCTCTCGTTCAGGTAGGGGTTGTCCACCTGCCGGGTATCGCCCAGGCAGAAGCATTTGACCCCCTCGCCCATGCGCGTGAGCAGGGCGCGCGTTTCCGTGCGCGAGAGGTTCTGCATCTCGTCCACAATGACGATGGCGTTTTCCAGGTTCATGCCCCGGATGTAGGCAATGGGCTGGATGATGAAGCGCTTGGGGTTGAGCCTCAGCACATCGGCCTGCGGGTCCTGGAAGATGCGGTTGGCCGGGCGGATCTCGTGCAGCTTGAGCAGCAGGTCCGTGATGTAGCGCACGTACGGCCCCATCTTCTCCTCCACATCGCCGGGCAGGTAGCCCATCTTGGCGCCAATCTCCACCACGGGCTTCACCAGATAGATGCGCTTGAACGGGTTGTCCTTGCGCTCCAGGGTCAGGTACAGGGCGGCGGCCAGGGCCAGGAAGGTTTTGCCGTAGCCCGCCTCCGACTGCAGGCTCACCAGGTCGATGCGCGGGTCGAGCATGAGCTCCAGGGCCAGGTTCTGGTACACGGTGCGGGGCTTGAGCCCCCAAATCTCGTGGTTGTAGCCGATGGCCTTGGGTCCGTCCGCACCGTGGAACACGGGTATGCCCGCCTCCCAACGGAAGCAGTTGGCCACGGGCTCGTCTTCCTCCTCCACAAAGCCGGTGTAAATCTGAGACTCGCTCTGGAAGGGCACGCTGTCGCGGTAGCCCTCGCAGGGAATGCCGGACACGCGCGCCTTGAGCTGGAGGATGCGGTCGTTGGTGACGAGGATGGGCTCGGTGAGGGGATGGTGGCTGATCTCGCGCAGGATGCGGTCGTCGGGGGATTCATCGGTGGCCAGGGGCAGTGCGCTGCCGCCAGGGGGAAAGATGCGCACGTCGGGGTCGCCAAGGATGCTGGTGACGGCCAGTGACACCACGTGCCCCAGGCGGGGGTCGCGCTTGAGCTTATCAAGCTCGGTGAGCACGGTGTAGGGGATGTGGATGCGGTTTTCCTGGCCATTGCGCAGCGCCTGGACGCATTTGGGATTTTCGATGAGCACGTTTGTGTCGAGCACGAAGTTTTTCGATGCCATTAGGATCCCTTGGGCTTTGGGTTTCGGCCCGGGGGCGGGCCGCAGGGTCCCCTGTCGTCGTGCTTAATGTATTATGATCTTTGGACTCACCTCCCCATGCCGGGCCTTGGGCCCCAACGGATTTAAAGATTCTCTAAACTTTTGGCGGGCGCTCGTAAAGGGCTAATCCGGGGCGGGATGGTGACGATTGGGTGACGGACGGTTGGGGGTTCTCTTTGGTTTAATAGCGTTGTCGATATTTTATAATGTTTGACACGATATTCGTATTGTGTAGGCTATATGCAATGCCGCCGAGGCTGGCTTGCGGCAGGCCGACAACACTGGGCCGGGAAAAACCGGGCAGGCTAGGAAAACCGGACGAGGACGCGATGAGCTATAGCAAGGAAATGCCGCTTTCGGATTGGCAGAAGATGTTCATGGAGATCTACTTCCCCACGCGCAACTATGGGCGTTCCCGGTTCGAGCTGTTCACCCATATGGTGAAGGTGTTCGGCGCGGGGTCGCATTTCCTGTTCCGCAGGCACGACCCGGCCGGAACCCAGCGCTACCTGGCCAAGGTTTTCGCTTGGTACTGCGCCCTGGCCACCAGGCTCGGGGTGGATGTGGAAAAGGCCCTGTGGGAAAAGTACCCCAGGGTGTGCCCGCGCTGCCTGGCGACCGTGTGCGAATGCGGGCAGGCCCCCGCCCCCATCCAGGTGGAGCGGCTGCAGAGCATCGCCCTGGAGCGCAGCTCGCAGCGCCCGGTCAACCTGCGCGATTGGCAGATCATGTTCGCCAATCTGTACAAGGGGCCCTTCGGCGGCAGCGAAATTCCGCAGGACAGGGACCGTGTGGCCCTTGTTTTTGCGCGCATAGCTGAGGAATTGGGCGAGGTGGGCGAGGCCATCCTCATCGACGCCAGCATCGACGCCAATGCGGAGTTCATCGTGCGCAACGAGATGGCCGACCTCGGAGCCTGGATCTTCGCCCTGGCCAACAACACCCAGCACATCTGCGAGGCGGGCGAGGGCACGTATTTGGCCGACGAGGTGTGGGACTACTACCCCGGCAAGTGCCACTACTGCCAGGAGGTTCCGTGCCTCTGCGTCAGCGGAACCCTGGGCCATGTGCTGGCGGAACAGGGCGCCATGAGCCCCTCGCACTTCGATGAGCGCACCGGCCTGGCGGACGACAAGGCCCTGCGCCGCTACATCGAAAACGCCGAGAAGAACGCCGGTCCGGGCAATCACGAGTGGGGCTTCATCTTCCTGGATGTGGACAACTTCAAGGCTGTGAACACCAACCATTCACACAAGGTGGGGGACATCGTGCTCTTGGAGGTGGCGCAGCGCATCAAGGCCGCCGTGGGCAACCAGGGCATCGTGTTCCGCCGGGGTGGGGAGGAGTTCGCCGTGGTGCTGCGCTCCGGTTTCGAGCCCACCCTGGCCACGGCGGAAACCATCCGCAGGGCGGTGGACGCGCTGCCCATCGACGTGCAGCACGAGGGCAAGCGTGTGCTGCTCTCCGTCACCGTGTCCCTGGGCGTGGCCGCCTGCTACAAGGACGGCTCCCCCATCCAGCTGGAAGGCGTGGCGGAGGCTCGCTCGCGCAAGGCCAAGGCCGACGGCAAGAACCGCGTGGAGCCGCCCCTGAGCGAGGAGTTCCTGAAGCGCTGGAAGTTCGCCTAGGGTCGGGACGGATAGGCCTGCCACAACGGCCATGCGGTCGCGCCGTATCCTGGGGGCGCGGCCGCATGGCGCTGAGGCCGAGCTTATTTGCAGCCGCAGCTGGCCGGTGCGCTCGGGGTTGGCGTGCTCGGGGTCGGTGCGGGTGCAGCCGATGCGCCCGTGACCGGCGTGCCAGCGACCGGGCTTTCATGCAGATTGGCGCAGCCGCAGCTGCAGGGTTGGGCAGCGGTTTGGTCCTGCTCCGCGTGCAGAGCCTCGTGGATCATGCCCGCCGTGTTCCCGGCCAGGCGCACGCACTTGGCCATCTTTTCCTGTGGTCCCAGGTTTTCCAGCACCACAAAGCAGCGTGTGCAGCCATACTCGGCGGCGAAGCGCGCGCGCAGTCCATCCGCCGTGGCGGCGATCTCGTCCCAGGGCTCGTCCGGCGTGTTGCGCCCGCGCAGGTAGCCCAGGGCCATGAGCCCGCCGGAGAGCGCGCCGCACAGCCCCTTTTTGCTGCGGCCCACGCCGCCGCCAAAGGCTGTGGCGATCCGGGGCGAAAACTCCGCCCGCCCTTCGCCCACAGCCGCGCCTTCCCCCTCCAGCACGGCCTGCAACACTGCTTCCGCGCAGTGCAGACCGCCCCGGAACAATTCCTCTGTCCGTTTTTCCACTTCCTGTCTGTTCATGGTGTGACCTCCTGATGGGTATGTCGGTTCGTATGGGCGTTGCCCGTTTAGTCGCGAGATTCGCCCAGGGCGGCTTCCTTCACCGTGGCCACATCCTCCTGGCGCACGGCCAGCTGGCTGTCCTTGACCTTTTCGATGCCGAGATCGGTGGCCACGACATAGCGCCCCAGGGGCAGCCCCGCCCGCTCCATGATGCCCTTGGCGCAGGCCAGGGGGCAGCCATCCAGCACGATGACCTCTCCGGCCTCGCGCACGGTGTTGATGAGTCCTGGGATGCCTGCGCCAAGCCCGGCCAGGCAGTACATTTTGCCGCGCCCCTCGCGGGTCAGCTCCAAGGCGGCCTGGTTGGTTATCTGGCCCACGTTGGACCCGCCGGAGCAGGCCAGGATCAAGCGGTTGGTGCCGGATTGGCAACAGTTCTGAGACATGGTGACCTCCTTGTTGCGCCGAGGGGGCATCTCCCTTGCTCAGCGGGTTGACGGTTTGTTTGTTCCGATTTATCGATTACGAATAACTTTGAATCGTGTCTAACGATTGTTTTCGATGCGATTGAACGGAAAAAGCGAAGGGAGGGGCGCATGGAGTTGCGGGATCTGCGAACGTTCTTGGCGGTGGCGCGCCGTCTCAGCTTCCACCGCGCGGCGGTGGAGGTGCATGCGGCGCAGTCCACGGTGAGCGCGCGCATCGCGGCCTTGGAGGACGACCTGGGCGTGCGGTTGTTCGAGCGCCTGGGCCGCAAGGTGACACTGACCACCGCAGGGGAGCGCCTGCGCGACTATGCCGCCAAGATGGTGGACCTGGAGGACGAGACCCGCTCCTGGGTGGCCGGTGCCTCGGAGGCGCGGGGCGCGCTCACCGTGCGGGTGCCGGAGTCCCTGTGCGCCTGGCGCATGGGCGGGGTCATCCGCGCCTTCCGCCAAGCCTTCCCGCTGGTGAGCCTGAGCTTTACCGCCTGCACCCACGAGGGGCTGGAGAAGGACCTGCGCCAAGGGGTGACGGACCTGGCCTTCCTCATGGCCGAAGGCGTGGCGGCGGGCGACCTGGTGGTGGAGGCGTTGGGCGTGGAAAGGCTGGTGCTGGTGGCCGCGCCGGGGCACAGGCTGGCAGCCGCGCCGCAGGTTGGCCCGGCGGACCTGCGTGGCGAGACCCTGGTGCTCTCCCGGGCGGACTGCTCGTACCGGCGCATGTTTGAGGGGCTGCTGGACGAGCGCGGCGTTGCCCGGGCCGCCGGGGTGGAGTTTTCCAGCGCCGCGGCCCTGCGCGGGTGTGTCATGGGGGGGCTCGGCGTTTCCATATTGCCGGAGCTTGCCGTGCGGGCGGATGTGGCCGCCGGGCGTTTGGCGGTGTTGCCCTGGAACGCGGCGGAGGGCGGGGAGCTGGAAACAGCGGTGTTGATGCTGCGCCACAAGGACAAGTGGCTCGCTCCACCGCTGGCCGCGTTCATGCGCATGGCCAGGGAGGGGCTGATGGCTGGCCAAGCGGCGACAGTCGTGCCGACAGGTGTGGCGCAGGGGGACGGTGCCGGGGAAAGTGCCGGGAAGCGGAAAGGCTCGGGCCGGGCCTGCTGCTAGCGCCTCAGGGTTCCGCGTCTACTTCTGGGCCAGCCGCTCCGCCAGCTTGCGCACCTCGCGGGCGGTCTCGCGCAGGGCGTGGTAGAACGAATAGAAGTGCATGACCTCGTCCAGGTCGTACCCCGCGATGACCCGCGTGGGCCGCAGGGCCAGCAGTTTGTCCGCCGCTGTGTCCAGGGCGCTGTCCAGCCGCGCCAAAATGCCGGGTGGCGGGGCCTGCGGCGCGGGCAGCGCCTGGGCCAGCTCCAGCATGGTGGCCTGCACGGCCGCGCCCATCTCAGCCAGCTCTGCGGAAAGATGGAGGTGGAAGCCCTCGGCCGGGGCGTTCTCAATGGCGTGGTCCATGGTCAGCAGGTGCTCGGCCATGCGCTCCTCCAACTCCAGCAGGGCCTGCAGCTTGCCGCGCTGGCCGGAGGCGCCTGGCTCGCGCCGGGCGGCCTGGAGCAACTGCCGGTTGCGCAGGGAGAGGCGCAGCACCGCGTCCTTGTGGTGGAAGATGCGTTGGCGGTCGTAGCTGCCCTGCATGCGGCTGTCCATGAGGGCGGCGGTGAGCCCGGCCAAGTGCTCCAGCCCCTTGGAAAGGCCGTGGCGCAGCACCACGCGGGCGCGGGAGGGCCAGGCGAAGGAGATGGCCAGCGCCACCACGATGCCCAGCGCCACTTCCAGAAAGCGCGTGAGGCCCAGCCAAAAGGGGTTGCTGCCGGGCGCATGCAGGCAAAGCACCAGGGCGGCGGTGAGGGAGGCCAGGCGCAGGGTTTCGTTGTTGGCGGCCAGGCGGGAGCAAAGCAGGATGCCCAGGAACATGGCGGCGGTGGTGGTCCATAGCCCCGGCCCGAACAGGCTGGCCACCAGGGCGCCCAGGGCCGCTCCGGCGGCTGTTCCCAGCAGGCGGGCCCAGCTGGCGGCCAGGGAGCTGCCCACATTGGCCTGCATCACCAGGATGGACGAGAACACGGCCC
>JAVBYL010000197.1 GCA_030824035.1 Humidesulfovibrio sp. | reverse complement strand
CTTGGACACTCCAAAAATTCGTGTGCGGGCAAAACAAATCCGCGCCGTGCGCGCCCCCTTCCCGCTGGGCCTGGGGCACGGTTCGGCGTGAAAAAGAGACTGTGAGTTACACAAGCACCATGGGCAAGTCAAGCATCCGTTTTCGTGCCGCGCCCCATGCCCGGACCTATGCCAAGCCTCACGCCCGGCCTCATATTTGAACACGGCGCCGAGCCCTGACGGCCGCACCGTGGCCGCGCCTCCCAAGAATGGCCGCAGCCATCCCTGGGAGGCCGAGGTTACGCGCCCGCAGGCAATGCCGACATGCGGAGGCTAGCGCCCCACCTTGGCGGCCAGCCAGCTTGTGGGGGCCGGGGCCGGAATGGGGGAAGCCTCGCGGGCGTCCACACCCCGGGCCTCGCGCAGCTTGTCGGCGTAGAGGTTCCAGAAGGCCTGGCCCAGGCTGGTGCTGGCGGTGAGGGGGTAGGCCAGGGTGGCGGAGAGCCGCGCCGCCAAGGCCTCGCACAGCAGGGAATCGTACAGCCGGGGGTCGTCCAGGCGGCGGATGTAGCAGAGCTCCAGCGGACCGGGCTCGCCGCAGCACAGGCTCTCGCCCTGGGTCTCCCAGGCCTCCACCAGAGCGCCGCCAACGGTGGCCTGGAGCACGCGCAGGCAGTCCGTGGGCAGGGGAAAGGCGCTGGCCCAGCGGAAGGCGGGCGGCGTGGCGCTGGCGGCCAGCACGGCCTGGGCCGCGGCGCAGTTCCAGGGATGGGCGCGCAGCACGGCGTCGCGCACAGCGGGCCAGCGCTGCTTGCACAGGCGCGCTGCCTTGGTGTTGTCCGTCAGGGCGGTGATGGGCTCTTCACCCAGGTCGATGAGGGCGCTGTTGCACAGTTCGATGACGCTGGTGGCCATGGGGGGTCTCCTCGGCTGTTTGGCGCGCGCGGACGATTCCGGCGGCGCGGTTTGCCGGGAAGCATACACCAGGGTTTTCCAGCGGGCAGAAACGACCCGCTTTTGCCCCGTGAAAAGGGCGAGAATTCCGGGTTGACAGCCTGCGCCTAGCGCGGGGCCATCTCCATGATGTCCATCCAGTGGTGCAGGATGGCGGCGTGGCAGGTTTCCGCCAGGCCGTAGGTGGTGGCGGGCACGTACAGGCTCAGGTCGGCCAGGCTGCGGCTGGCGTTGTCCGCGCCCATGCCGCTCAGCGCCACGGAGCGCATCTCCAGCCTGCGGGCGGTTTCCAGGGCTTTGACCACATTGGGCGAGTTGCCGGAGCTGCTCACGGTGACGAGCAGGTCGCCGGGGCGGCCATGCCAGGAGAGCGGCTCGGCGAAGACATCGGCGTAGCACAGGTCGTTGCCCACGGCCGTGAGCAGGGAGGGGTCGGTGAACACCTGGGTGCGCACCCGGGCGTTCTTGGCCAGATCGGCGGAAAAGTGGCAGGCCATGGAGGCGCTGGCGCCGTTGCCCGCGAAGTAGGCCGTGCCGCCGCAGGCGCGGGTTTCCAGGGTCCAGGCCACCCAAAGGGCGAAGGCCTGCTCCACGTCCATGCGCACGCGCCCCAGGGTCTCCGCCTCGGTGTGGGCAAGCAGCCCGCTCAGGTCCGTCACAAAGCTTTTCCAGCCGCTCATGCACGCTCCTTGGGCCGGGCACACCCGGCATATATGGCATTTCATAATGCCCCGTTCCAGCGGATATTGCAAGATGGCGCAATGGACCAACCAACATCTACGGCCAGCATCCACAGCCCGCTCCGACGGCCAGCACCTACGGCCAACATCGACGGCCAGCACCTACGGCCCGCATGGTGCCCTCCCTCACGGACCCTGCCCTTCTTCCCCTTCGCCCCCCGATGCGGTATGGATTGCCCCAGGCGTTCCGCGCCGCACCACCTTCCAACACGAGGTTCCGACGTGACGCAAACACTGAAGGCCCTGGGCCAGCTGGCCATCCTGTGGGCCATTTACCAGGGCAGCACCTGGCTGGCCAAGGCCACCGGCCTGCCCATTCCCGGCAATGTGCTGGGCGTGCTGGCCCTGTTCGGCCTGCTGTGCCTGGGCGTGCTCAAGCTTTCCCACGTGGAGCTGGCGGCGGACTTTCTGCTCAAGCACCTGGTGTTCTTCTTCATGTCCATCGCCGTGGGGCTCATGGAGTGGGGCAGCGTGTTTTACAACTACGGGGCCGTGCTGCTGGCGGCCATCGTCGTCAGCGCCGTGGTTCCGCTGCTGCTGGTGGGCTGCGTGGCGCAGGTGATGTACCGGAGGCGCGCATGAGCGGCCACGCCACCACCCTCTTCGCCATCGGCCTGACCCTTGCCGCCTACGTGGGCATGCGCAGGCTGTACCTGCGCTACAAGCACCCCCTGCTCAACGTGGTCGCCCTGGGCGCGGGGCTCATCATCACCGTGCTGGTGGTGCTGGGCATCCCCTACAGCGCCTATGTCCCGGCCAAGGACATCATGACCAGCCTGCTGGGACCGGCCACCGTGGGCCTGGCCGTGCCGCTGTACCGCCACCGGGGGCTGCTGGTGCGCTTCGGCCCGGCCATCCTGGGCAGCGTGGCCCTGGGAGCCCTGCTGGCCATGCTCACCGCCGGGGCCATCGCCCAACTGGGCGGGCTGCCCAAGGATGTCGTCATGTCCATCATGCCCAAGGGCGTCACCATCCCCTTTGCCGTGGAAATCGCCCGCATCTGCGGCGGCATTCCCGCGCTCACGGCGGCCTTCGTGGTGGCCACGGGAACCCTGGGCTCGCTCATCGGCGGCTGGCTGCTGACCCTGGCGCGCATACAGAACCCCATGGCCCGCGGGCTGGCCCTGGGCACGGTGTCCCACGGGCAGGGCACGGCAACGGCGCTCATGGAGGGCGAGCAGCAAGGCGCCATGGCCGGGCTGGCCATGATCCTGGCGGGCATCTTCACCGCCGGGTTCGCCCCGCTGGTGGCCTGGTTCTTGGGGATGATGGGCTAGGGCCGCATGGGCTAGGGCCACACTGCACGAGTCCCGCCCCCGGCAACGAAAAAACGGCCCGGCTCCCACGTGGGGAACCGGGCCGTTCGTATTATGCGGGGAGGGCCTAGACCTTTTCGTTGTCCTTCACGGCCACGGTGGCCAGGGCCTCGCCCGTGGCGCTGGCGCCCACCAACTGGCAGGCGTTGCTGCAGGCCAGCTTGCCGTCCACGCCGGGGATGAGCCCGGGCATGACGCTCATGAGCGAGAGGCACAGGGTGGCCAGGTAGGGCGCGCTCTGCACGATGAGAATCACCGCCCAGGTGACGATGTCCGGGTTGTCCGTGCCGTAGCGGGCAATGACGCCGGCGGCGGCCAGCCACAGCAGGCCCAGGATCATCAGCTCCTCGCGGGCCATGAGCAGGCCGCGCATCACCGCGCAGCGCTCCTCGCACTTGGGCGTGCGCAGGAAGGGCTTGCTGGAGGTGAACAGGCCCTGGAAGATGGCCTTGGCGATGGTATGGGTGAGGGCCAGGCCAGCTATGGCCGCGCCGATGCGCGCCCAGGCGCCGCACTTGACGCGGGTTTTGTACAGCCACATGAAGTGGAACAGCTTGAACAGGAAGGCGCCCAGGGGCGGCAGCAGGAAGATGGACAGCGGCGTGCCGAAGTAGCGCGGCAACACCAGCATGCCCAGGCTCCACACCAGGCTGACCACCAGCACGGCGATCTGCGTGGCATCGGCGAACCAGGGCAGCCAACCGGCGATGAAGTGGAACTTCTGGCCGTTATCGAGCTGGGTGGTCTTGTTCCAAGGCATCAGCAGGCGCCAGTGGCGCTTGAGGATCTGCACCGCGCCGTAGGCCCAGCGGAAGCGCTGGCGCTGGTAGCCAGCGTAGGTGTCGGGGGTCAGGCCCTTGCCGAAGCTCTCCGGCACGTACACGGTCTCATAGCCCTTCTCCATCACGCGCAGGCCAAGCTCCGCATCTTCGCAGATGCACCACTCGCCCCAACCGCCGATCTCTTCCATCACCGAGCGGCGGATCATGGTCATGGTGCCGTGCTGGATGATGGCGTTACGCTCGTTTCTGTGCACCATGCCGATGCGGAAGAAGCCGTCGTATTCCCAGGCGCACACGGTCTTGTACGGGTCGCCTTCCCACTCGCGGTGGTCCTGCGGGCTTTGCACAATGGCGATGCTGGGCTTGGCGAAGTACGGAGTCAGGCTGCGCAGCCAGGAGGAACGCACCTGGTAGTCGCTGTCCACCACGGCCACAACCTCGGCGTCCGGGGCGGTGTTTTTGAGCGCGAAGTTCAGCGCACCGGCCTTGTAGCCCGGCCATTCCTCCAGGTGGAAGAAGCGGAACTTGTCGCCCAATTTGGCGCAGTGCTCCTCAAGGGGCTTCCACAACTCGGGGTCGTGGGTGTTGTTGTCGACGAGCAGCACCTCGTAGTCCGGGTAGTCCAGGGCGGCCAGGCTGTTCAGCGTGGCGATGACCATGGCGGGCGGCTCTTTGCAGCAGGCCACATGGATGGACACCTTGGGCAGGCCCTTGTCCGAGTCGTGCAGCAGGGGGAAGAAGCGGCGCTTCAAACCCTCGGGCCAGAGCATCTCGCTCATTTCAAAGCCGTTGATGAGCACCACAGCCAACAGGCCGATCTGCATGGGCAACAGGAAGGCCCAGGCCGCCGTCTCCGCGGGGAGAAACTCCACCGTGATGGGCGTGAAGGCGATCCAGACCATGGAGCTGCCCACGGTTTGCACCAGCAGGGCGAAGAACAGCTTGCCCTGGAAGGGCTGGTCGTTGCGCTTGTACAAAAACAGCAGGATGGGCGCCAGGAACAGCAGGGAAAGGCCCCACTGCACGGGCCACAGGGTGTCTTCCATGATCACGCCGGTGAGCGGGATCTTCAGGGTGCGGTCCACGGTCCAGATGCCCCAATGCGCGCCCACCACGCCCTCCAGGGGGCGCTTCCAGGGCTGGTCGAAGGCTTCCATGACGCAGTAGTCGATGTTCTGCTGCTGGGCGATGTTCATGAACTCGCGCAGGAACTTGGCCTCGTTGGCGATGCTGGCCTTGGCCTTGCCCCAGCGCTCGCCGTTGCTCGGCCAGCCGATTTCGGCCACCAGCACGTGCTTGTCCGGGAAGCGCTCCACCACCTGGCGGTAGCGCTTCAGGCTCCACTCGATGGCCTTTTCCTCTGGGATGCGCTCCCAGTAGGGCAGGATGTGGATGGCGATGAAGTCCACGTGCTTGGCCAGCTCGGGGTTGTTGATCCACACGTGCCAGGGCTCGGCGGTGCTGACCTGGACGTGGGGGGCGGCCTCCTTCACGCGGCGGATGTATTCCGCCAGGGCCGCGGGCTTGAAGTCGCCGCGCAGGATGGATTCGTTGCCCACGAACACCTTTTCGATGTTCTTGTGCTCGGCCAGGTTCTTCAGCAGCCCGGCCATCTCCTGCTCGTTGCGCTTAAGGCGCTTGTCCAGCCAGGCGCCGGCCATCACGGGCATGCCGTGCTTGTCGGCCAGGCCGGGGATGAGCTCCATGCCCTCAAGGGAGGAATAGGTGCGGATGGCTCCGGTCTTGCCCTTCAGGAAAACGATGTCTTCCTCGATCTGGGCGGGGGTGGGAAATTTGTTCACCAGCGGGTCCTGGTCAGCCCGATAGGGGCTGAAGGACACGGCCTTCACCTGGCCGGTGAAGTCCAGCTCCGGCTCGGCCGGGCGGTTGAACCAGGCCCAGAGGCCCAGGTTCACAACGATGACGATGAGCACGACGAGTGCGTTCTTGCGCATAGTGCCGCCAACTCCATGGCGTGAAAACGGCTGATTGTCCTTGTCTCCGCCTGGGCTTCCGAAGGCCCTTTGGCGGGTGCCGCACTGCGGCCTCCCTGTTTACCCTGCTCCATAAAAACAGCGGCCTGCCTTCGTTGGCGACCGCTCCACCCTGTGCGCGTCTGAAAAGATCCGAACGCGGGGGGAGGCAATAATCCATTCAGGAAATCGTGGCAACCTGCGTTCCCGATTCCGTTTTGCGCGCAAGGCAATAGTGTACCTTTTGTGCGCACATTGGACGCTCCCCGCGCCCGCGATACCGCGCTGACACAGGTATTTGCATGGGCCATGCCATCGCGCAAACCGTTTAAAACAGGG
>JAVBYL010000027.1 GCA_030824035.1 Humidesulfovibrio sp. | reverse complement strand
TCGCATCTCGGCATAGCCATGGGGGCCATCGGCACGGATGTGGCCATAGAGACCGCCGACGTGGCCCTCATGTCCGACGACCTGTCCAAGCTGCCCTGGCTCATCCGGCACTCGCGCCGTACCCTGGGGATCATCAAGGCGAACATCGCCTTCGCCCTGGGCATCAAGGGCATCTTCCTGCTGCTGGCCGTATTCCAGGTCGCGACGCTTTGGACGGCCATCCTGGCGGACATGGGGTCGTCGCTCCTGGTCATCTTCAACGGATTGCGACTGCTGCGCAGCAGACAGTAGCAGACGAGCGCAACAGCCAACGCACCACCAGGGAGGACTCATGGCGAATCAAGGCCCAGCCCGCCGACGTGTGATTGTGGCCACCTGGTCTTGGCTCCTGGTTTTGGCGTTCATCATCGCCGTGTTCGCCATGCGTGCTCCGGCGCACGCTCAGGACGTGGCAACGGCGGCTCCGGTGCAGGCAACAGTCATTACGCCGGAGCAGCTGGAAACCGTGTCCAAGTTGGACGCCACATCGTGGACCGAGACAGAACTCCCGGCCCGCAAGGTCCGCGTGACTTCTGGCTTCGGCAAACGCCGCGACCCGATCAACAAGCGCAAGAAGTTCCATAAGGGGGTGGACATCTCCCGCCCCGCCGGAACAGAGGTCTTCGCCTGGCGGGAAGGCGTCGTCGCACACAAGGGCTGGATGGGCAGGTATGGCCTGACCGTGGACATCCTTCACGAGAATGGACAGGTGAGCCGCTACGCGCATCTCAAGCAGGCTGCTGTGGTTTCGGGGCAGCCCATTGAGGCGGGACAGCTCGTAGGCCTCCTCGGGCGCACTGGCCGGACAACCGGCCCCAACCTGCACTTCGAGATCCTTGTCGGGAACAAACGCTCAGACCCCCGCAAGCTGCCCATCGACTTTTCACAGATCGTTGGCGAGGTCGCAGGCAAGGTCCGGCACAGACTCATGCCTGAGGACATCCTCCGGCCAGAGACGCCGTTTGTGGACGTCCCAGCCGATGCGCTCCAGAGCAAACAGGAGGAGAGCGACCTCCTCAGCATCCCAGCCATGTGAAGCAGCCGAGCCGGGTAAACACCACCCACGCCAACGCTCCAAGCTGCTTCGAGGAAGGGCATGAAATGAAAACCGTCTACAAAACCCTGACCCAGGCTACTGCCATCGTCGCCCTTGCCACTGCGCTCTCCCTGGGAGTGAACGCCCTGCGACCGGATGGGCTGCCTCTTGTTGAGGCTAGACCCAGCGCCGTCCAGCGTGACCAGAGCAGTGACGAAATATCCATCAAGGACGCGGCCATGCTCTTCGCCTCTGGCCGTGCCGTGTTCCTTGATGCGCGCTCCCAGTTCGAATTCGAGCAGGGCCGCATTCAGGGTGCGATCAGTCTGCCGCCTCGGGAGTTCGCCTCCCAGTTCCAGGACATCAAACCCCGGCTGACGGGCAAGGAAGTCGTCATAACCTACTGCGACGGCGAGCGCTGCCCCTTAAACCACGCCCTGGCCGAGCATCTGCGCGGTGCCGGGCTGAAAAATGTCCGGGTGCTGAAGAATGGCTGGACGCTGTGGACCACGGAGAAGCTGCCCGTGGAAAAGGGGAGCTAAGCCAAATGGAGGCGGCAAAGCACCTGGGCCTTCGCCTGTTTCGAGACAGATGGGCCGTTGCAGACGTCCTTCTGCGGCTGGCCCTCGCAGGCATCCTTCTCGCCGCCAGCGCGGGAAAGATCATGGACCCGCAAGGGTTCTCCGCAGTCATTCGGGACTACCAAATCCTCCCGTCTGCCCTCGTCGCCCCGACAGCCATCATCCTGCCCTGGCTGGAACTGGTGCTGGGCATCCTGCTGCTTGCCGGGCGGATGCGCCTGGGAACGCTGCTCCTCGTCAACGCATTGCTCCTGACCTTCCTGGGCGCGCTTATGGCGAACTATTTCCGTGGCATCGACGTGGGCTGTGGCTGTTTCTCCACCACACGGGAAGCGTCGTCGCCCATGCCCTGGTACATCGCCCGCGACGGCGCGTTCGTGGCGCTGGCCCTGGGGGCAGCCTGGGCATACCGGGCACGGCTACGGCGCGGCCTTGATGACTGAAAACGAGGAATTCCGTGAAACCCTGCAACAACACCGGAGATCAAAGATGAAATGCCCGAAGTGCAATGTCACGCTCCTGCTGGCGGATAGGCAAGGCGTGGAGATCGACTACTGCCCGGAGTGCCGGGGCGTCTGGCTGGACCGGGCAGAATTGGACAAGATCATCGAACGGGTGGGCGGACAAGAGCAACCCGCTCCGCCACAGGCTGCCGCCCAAGTTGGACAGCGACATCCACACAGCACCCCTTGTGGGGAACAGCCCATGCCCCCTGGCTTCGGCCACCACCCGCGCGTCAAACACGAGCAATGATGCCCGATCCGGAGATACCTCCGCTCCGCTCCAGCACCTGCAACTCGCCGCACTCAGGGCCATCGAACAGGGACGCTGGATGGTGCGCGACACAAACACAGGCATCTCAACCTTCATCGACCCATTGGGACGCATCCGCTTGGCCGGGCCGCAGTATGCTGATGTGGCCGTCGTGGGATAGGTGCATCTCCGCACGGAATCGACCGTGTTCCACCGGTTGTACTAGGCGCTGATTGCCGTAGCGGGGCTGTTGGCCGCGCTCTTTGCTTATCTGGTCATCCGGAGCAACCGGCATTCCCATGCCTGCCGCAGTTGACGGACAGCTCAGACACAAAACAGCCAGCGGGTGAAAATCGCTCAATTGGCGGCGAGGGTCTGATCCACCCGCGCTGGATTTGAGAGCCTATCAAGACGGTGTAGCAAATTGGCCACCGAGGACTTGTGCCAGCGTCCACCACGAGGAGTAAGCATCCCCCGCTCATTGAGAGACCTCGCCAGCGCACCAAGTGAGATGATTCCCTCAGCCTGAAGCGACGCGACCACTGGAGCGAGGTCTACGGCGTGGCGATCCGCACTGGCCTTGATACTGCCGATGCTCCCAATGTTACCCTTCCCAGCCCGTCGCAGGGCCGCAGCACCGTTAGGGTTGCCCAGCCGCACACCACGCGCCTTGGCGGACGCCAGAGCCTCCCTGGTGCGCTTGGCGATTGCTTCACGCTCCTGCTGAGCTACCAAGGCCATGATGCCCACGGTCAGGTCATTGGCCTCAGGCATGTCAGCAGCGACGAAACGGACCCCACTGTCCCGGAGCGCGAGCAAGAAGGCCGCATTACGTGAGAGCCTGTCCAACTTTGCGATGACCAGCGTCGCCCCTGTCACCTTGGCGAGATGCAGGGCCTTGGACAACTCTGGGCGGACGTTGATCTTCCCGCTTTCGATCTCCGTGAAGGAACCGACGAGGGTGGCGTTCTTGGAGCGGACATGCTCCAGGATGGCCCGATCCTGAGCCTCAAGCCCCAGGCCACTCCTGCCCTGCCGGGCTGTGGAAACGCGTTGGTAGGCGACGATCTTCATGGTGGGCCTCCGGGTATAAATTGGAGCAACGTTCGTTACTCCGTTTTGTACCTAGCACCACCTGCTACTTGGTGGCAAGGACTTCGGAGAGGGGATGCCAAACCGGGAACCCAGAAAACTGACCGAGCATGATATGCGGATCAACCAAGCCCACGGTGGCTCGCACCATGACACAGCCGGGCAAGACTGATCGTTGGTCCGGCTCAAGTCTCAAACCGTCAGCCAAAATACGAATGATGACTGGTTTTCGGTGCTTGCTATCTCGCCTACCCCGAGAACAGTGATGCGCCGCATCTGCCCACCACACGGCACGCCGCCACGACGTAGTGAAGAATACCGCTGAATCGCAATACTGTCTGGAAGCCACATCATTATTCCACACGGTGAAACGCCCCGGAACAAGACCTTCGTTGGCGATCCCGGCCAGCCTCCCCCAAATGGTCCCATGGTAAATATAACGTGACGCAGCCTGCCCTAGCTCCTGGATCAAAGCAGCCGCAAGACTTTCAGCTCGGGCCTTGGGGCTGCGAGGATCATGAGTGGGATTAATACTACATGGATTACGGAAGATGCCCGCTACCTCTTTCAGCGTTTCCTGGAGTTGCTCTGAGTGGCTAGGTTCCTTTGAGGCCTCATCAAGCAACAGGAGATGTCTCTCGCGCCAAGCACCTTCCATGCTAGGAGTCACAAGCGCATCAACGCACTCGAGCAACAGCTCATCAAAGGAGACCTGGGGTACGGGGGGTAAATCCGAGTCGATCATCATGTTAAGGCCTCTCAGATTTTTGCGCCAAAACATTGAGGTGCGAGAGGTCGAGGTCACGGTACTGGAGCCGTTTCATCGCCTCGTCCAGCTTCTTCAAGTAGTAGCCGCGCCCGTAGCGTTCCGACATGCCTTCCTGGCCATGTCCCTGAAGGGCGTCCATGATCTCCTTGGGGATGTCCGAGTCACGGCAGGCGTCCTCGAAGCTGTGCCGGAAGCTATGGAAGGCGTTCTTGCGGTTCTTGATGCTGACAGCCCTGAGGAACCGACCAAAGTGCTTGGAAAAGGGCGTGGAATAGTAACCGTCCTCGCCCATGGCGAGATCGGGAAACAGCCGCTTCTGTCCTTGGCTACGGCACAAGGCCACATGGTCCATGAACCCCATGTCCAAAATGGACGCATGGATCGGAATGGACCGCTGGGAGTAGGTTGTCTTCAGGCGCTTGTCCTCGCCGTTGTCGTTGAGGTCGAAGAAGACAACGCCACCTTCCTCTCGCACGTCATCAACATAGAGCTGAATGACCTCGCCCATACGAGCGCCGGTGAACAGGCTGATGAGCGGAACCCAGAACATCCCGGAGTTGCGAGGGACAAGCGCTCCTGGTCTCCTCCATTCCCGGAGTGATGCGCACCCGGTGTAGATCGGGGCGCTGAATATGGCCCGAAGCTCCTCCACCGAGAACGGATCACGCTCTTCACGGATGCGTTTGCGCTGCTTGATCTTGAGGCCTTTGAACGGGTTGGCCGGTGCCTCGTCATACTGGTCGGAGGCCCATGTCCAGAACGAGCCGACAAAGCCCAGCAGCTTGTTGACGTTACTCTCTGTCATCGGCTCCATGCCAAGCACCTGGGCCTTGGCGGAGGCCTTGTCGAGCGGCAGGCCCTGAAGTTCGCTGAACTTGACCCAGTTGGCAGGCAGCTTGAGCAGCATGGCCTTGTAGGCCCTGGCGTCCGTCTTGGTGTACGCATCCAGAGGCCGGTCCCCGATGGCCGCAATGAAGTGTCCCATCCACTTGCAATGCTCACGCTTGGTCTTGGCCACCCAACTCGTGCGGGCCTTTTCCTCGACCCACTGTTCGACGGCCATGGAAAGCAGCGGCACCCGCGACTCTGGCCTCAGGCCAGGGACGCGAGGCGTTTCCACGACCTCACCCTCGTTCCTCAAGCGGACGGCCTTGGTGGCCTTGATCGTGGCTGCCTGAAGTTCACGGGCCAGCTTGCGCCAACTGGGCGAGGCTGGATCAAGGTTCACGCTGATCCCTTCCCAGGTCAGCACCTCTTCGGCCTCGCCCTTGTAGAACGAGTTCACCTTGCCACGGGCATAATCGTGGCGGGTCAGCTCATCAACGGCATCACGATCCTCGGCGTAGCCCTCGAAACTTGGGGGACGAAAACCGTGGGTACTGATGATCTCGTTTACGTCTGCATCATCCAGCACGATGGTCGGGCGTTCCCCTTCGGAGAACTGCTCGGATCGAATGGCTTCGTCCTCTTCCAGGAGGTACGTGTAGTAGACTTCGCCGATGCGTTTGATCTCTTCGTCCGACAGCTCCTTCAGCGGAGGCTTCGCCTTTTGGGCGAGCATCCTGCGATGAGCCTCGAACTTACGGTCCACCTCGGCAGCAGCGACACGCACACGACGCACGGCCTCCTGGTAGTCCTTGGTGCCAAGGGAGAAGGTTTCCTCGGTCTTGGGATAACTGTCAGCGATGTCGGCGGGGATTGCGGCGCGGTGATAATAGGTCGCGCCACGACGGCAAAGTCTCGGGTGTTTGGGCATCTGCTCCATACCTCCACTGTAACAGAGTACTGGAGCAGTGAAAAGAAAAAAGCCTTGTTCTCCGGCAACATACCG
>JAVBYL010000216.1 GCA_030824035.1 Humidesulfovibrio sp. | reverse complement strand
GAGACCCCATGCGCATCCTGCATCTCGCCGACCTGCACCTGGGCAAGATCGTCCACGAGGTCGCCATGACCGACGACCAGGCCCACGTGCTGGAGCAGATCCACACCCTGGTGCGCGAGGCCGGCGTGGAGGTCGTCGCCATCACCGGCGATGTGTACGACCGCGCCATCCCCCCGGTGCAGGCCTCCACGCTCATGGACGACTTCCTGGCCCGGCTGGTGCTCGATCTGGGCGTGCGCGTCATCCTTACCCCCGGCAACCACGACAGCCCGGAGCGGCTGTCCTTCGGCAGCAGGCTGCTGCGCGAGCGCGGCCTGTTTATCGCACCAGGCCTGTCCATCGCGCCAGGTCTGTCCATCGCATCAAGTCTGCCCGCAAGCACACCGACGAGCGTCATACAGCCCATCGCCCTGCACGACGCCCACGGCCCGGTGACCTTCCTCCCCCTGCCCTACATCTCCCCAGTGATGTTGAAGGAGACCGAGGACGACCTGGCCCTGGGCGACTTTGACGAGGCCATGCGCCGGGTCATGGCCGGACTTCCGCAGGCCGCCGGCCGCACGGTGTGCCTGGGCCACTGCTTCACCCTGGGGGGGGAGGGCTGCGAGTCCGAGCGCCCCCTGTCCATCGGCGGGGCCAGCATGGTGGACCCCGGCCACTTCCGGCCCTATCACCTGACGCTCCTGGGCCACCTGCACCGGCCCCAGAAAGTGGCGGACACCGTATTCTATGCGGGCAGCCCGCTCAAATACTCCTTTTCCGAGGCGGCCCACGCCAAAAGCGCCGCCCTGTACGACCTGGGCGCGGACGGAACCTTCACGCGGGAGCTGGTCCCCCTCACCCCCCGGCGCGACCTGCGGCTCGTCACCGGCGCGCTGGACGAGCTGTTGGCCAAGGCGGAGGGCGACCCCGGCCGCGAGGACTACCTCTGGATCGAGCTCACCGATGCGGGCGCGCTCTTCGACTACGCCGCCAAGCTCCGCGCCGTGTACCCCGGCGTGCTGAACATTACCCGCACCGCCTACAGCGCCCTGGGCCAGGGTGGGGAGGGCGGCATCGAGATACGCGGCAAGACCGAGTGGGAGGTCACCCGGGCGTTTTTCAGCCACGTGGTGGAGGGCGGCCTGGACGAGCGCGAGGAGGCCGTGATGCGCGCCGTGGTGGACGAGATGCTGCGGCTGGACACTCCCTACAGCGTTGAGGGCAGCGGCGATGGCGGCGGGGCCACGGCATGAGACCCCTAAAGCTGACCCTGCGCGCCTTTGGCCCCTTTGCCGGCGAGCACAGCGTGGACTTCACCGGCGGGGGCGAAAACCCGTTCCTGCTCATCAACGGCCCCACGGGCGCGGGCAAAACCTCGCTGCTCGACGGCCTGTGCTACGCCCTGTACGGCGAGGCCAGCGGGGCGGTGCGCACCGAGCGCTACCTGCGTTCCCAGCTGGCCAGGCCGGAGGACGAATGCCTCGTCACCCTGCGCTTTCAGGCGGGCGGGCGGCTGTACTTCATCGAGCGCAGGCCCACGCAGAACGTCCTCTCGCGCGGCAGGCTCGTGGAGCGCAAGCACGCCGTGGGCTTTTGGGAGGTGGACGCGGCGGGCAACATCCTGGGCGAGCGCCTGTCCAAGGTGAACGAGGTGCTGGAGCGCGTGGAGGAGCTTGTGGGCTTTTCCAGCGACCAGTTCCGGCAGGTGGTGGTGCTGCCCCAGGGCGATTTCCGGCGGTTGCTGCTGGCCAAGAGCGACGAGAAGGAAAAGATCCTCGAGAAGCTGTTTGGCACGGGCCGGTTTAAGCTGGTGGAGGACTCCCTGCGACGCAGGCGCAGCGAGCTGAGCACCAGGCTTGTGGAGCTGCGCTCCGCCGTGGAGGGCATTTTGGGCTCCAAGGGCGCGGGCAGCGCGGCGGATTTGGAGCAGCGGAAGGCGGAGCTGGAAACGCGGCGGCAGGTGGTGCACACCGCCCTGCAGGAGGGGCGCGTCCGCCTGGCCGAGGCCCAGGCCCGGCTTGCCCAGGCCCGGCTTGTGGAGGCCGCCTTTGCCGAGGCCGAGGCCGCCCGCGCGGCCCTGCACGAGCTGAGCGCCCGCCAGGAGCAGGTGGAGCAAGGCGGCGCGCGCGCCGAGCGGGCCTTCCGCGCCCTGACCCTGGAGGACTTGGAGGCGGCCATCGCCCGGGCCACCAGGGAGGCCGGGGACCGGGCCGCCACCCTGCGCAGGCTGGCCACGGGGCTGGAGGAACTGGAAGAACGGCGGCAGGGGGCGCGGCAAGCCCTGGAGCTGGCGCGCCAGGAGCAGGCCAAGGTGCCGGAGTGCATCGCCGAGGGCACGCGGCTGCAAGCGCGGCTGACCCAGTTGCGGGAGCTGGCCGGGGTGCGCGCCAAGGCGGAGGCGGCAACACAGGCCGAGGCTTTGGCCCGGCGGCAAGCGGAGGCCGCCGCCCGGACCCTGGCCGCCCTGGAGCGCCGCCAAACGGAACTTTCCGGAGAGATCGAGGCGTTGTCGTTGCAGGCCGGGGACCTGCGCGCCCTGGAGCTGGAGATTTCGCGGCTGGAGGGCCTGTGCGCCGTGCGCGGCCAATTGGACGGGCAGCTGCGCGACCAGGCCGAGGCAGACGCTGCGCTGCGTGTCGCCCTGGCCCGCGTGGCCGAGCGGGAAGGCAGCCTGGAGCGCGCCCGGCGGGAACGCCAGGAAGCGCAGCAGGCGCTCATCGCCGGGCAGGCGGCGCGGCTGGCGGCCTCCCTGGCCGAGGGCCAGCCCTGCCCTGTGTGCGGCTCGCTGGAGCATCCCCACCTGGCCCTGCCTCATGATAATCAGGCTCCGCTTCCTGACAAAACGGCTCCACCATCAGGCGACGACGACCTGCTCCACGCCGAGGCGGCGGTGGCCAATCAGGAGCGCGCCCTGCGCGCCGAGCAGGACCAGTGCGAAGGCCTGCGCACGCGGCTGGCCGGCCTTGCCAGCGGCATTGCGCACTGCCGTGCCGCCCTGGGGTCGGACTCGGACATTCCCACCGATCTTTCCGCCGACACCTCGTCCTCGCTTTCGCCCTCGCCCTCAACGGCCCCCCTGGCTGCACCCCTGGCCCAACGTTTGGAGCGGGCCAAGGCGGAGCGGACCAAGGCCGAGGCCCTCGCCGGGCGTTTGCGCAAGGGGCTCGCGGAGCGCGACGCGCTGGCGGCCAAGCGGCAGGAGGCCCAGACCCGCCAGAGCGCCGCGGCCACAGCCCACGGCGAGGCCATCACCGCCCTGGGCGCTGCCAAGGCCCTGCTGGAGCGGGCCAGCGCCGAGGCGGGCACGGGGGACGAAGCCGCCCTGCGCGCGCGGCTGGCCGAGGTGGAGCGTTTTCTGCCCCAGGCGGCGGCCCGCCTGCAGGCGGCGGAGCGCGCCCAGGCGGAGCTGGACGGGCAGGCGCAGAAGCGCCAGGGCGAGCGCGACCAGCTGGCCCGCCTGGACACCGAGGCCCTGGCTCAGCTGGCGGAGCAGCGCAAGACTTTCGAGGTTCGCCTGCTGACGGAAGGTTTTTTGACCGAGCGCGAGTACCAGGAGGCCAAGCTGCCCCGGCACAAGGCCGAGGAGTTGCGGCAGGCCCTGGAACGCCACCGCGAGGGGCTGGCCTCGGCGCAGGCGCGCCTGGAGCGGGCTGAGGCCGCCTGCTTGGAGCATGGCCATGGCCAAGAGGCAGTGGCGCAGCGGCCGGACATGGCGGCGCTCCAAACGGCTGCGGCCCAGGCGGAAGCCGTGGTGGCCGGGCTCAACCGCGAGCTGGGCGAGGTGGCCACGCAGCAGGACGAGCTTGACGCCGCCCTGCGCGCCATCGAGGAAAAGGCGGGCAAAACGCGCGAGCTGGAGGCCGATTACGCCGTTGTGGGGCGGCTGGCGGAGCTGGTGACCGGCCAAAACCCCCTGCGCATGACCCTGCAACGCTACGTGCTGGCCGCATTGTTCGAGGAAGTGGCCCGCGCCGCCTCCCAGCGGCTGCTGCGCATGAGCCGGGGCCGCTACCACCTGGTGCGGGCCGAGGCAGCGCGCGACGGCCGCACCACCGGCGGCCTGGACCTGGACGTCACCGACGCCTTCATCGGCGAGAGCCGCCCGGCCTCCACCCTGTCCGGCGGGGAGTCCTTCCTGGCCTCCCTGGCGCTGGCCCTTGGCCTCTCGGATGTGGTGATGGCCCAGCAGGGCGGCAGAACCCTGGACTGCATCTTCATCGACGAGGGCTTCGGCTCCCTGGACGGGGAGACCTTGGAGTTCGCGCTGAACACGCTGATGGAGCTGCACAGCGCGGGCAGGCTCATCGGCATCATCTCCCACGTGGCGGAGCTGAAGGAGCGCATCCCCTCGCGCATCGACGTCATCCCGTCCAAGTCCGGCAGCAGCATCCTGGCCGTGAACTGCTAAAACGCCGGGCAAGCGCGGGCGGCCACTAGCCGCAGCGGCACACCTTGTTCCGGCCGGAATTCTTGGCCTCGTACATGGCCGTATCGGCCCGCTGCAGCAGGCTGTCCGGGGTGTCCTCCGGGGTCAGGGTGGCCACGCCCGCGCTGATGCCGTGCCTGCGCCCGCTGGGGAAGTCCCCCTCCGCCACGGCCTTGCGGATGCGCTCCGCCACCACGCTGGCGGCCTCGGTCCCGGTTTCCGGGCAAAGCACCAGGAACTCCTCCCCGCCCCAGCGGCCCAGCACATCCGTGGCGCGCACGCTGCGCAGCGCCGCCTGGCCGATGGCCACGAGCATCTTGTCGCCCATGAGGTGGCCCAGTTCGTCGTTCACCCGCTTGAAGTGGTCTATGTCCAGCATCACCAGGGAAAGGGGCCTGCCGTAGCGCCGGGCGCGGTCGAACTCCACGCGGTACTGCGCGTCGAGCTTGGTGCGGTTGTACAGCCCGGTGAGCCTGTCGGTCTGGGAAACGCGGGTCAGCTCGGCGTTGAGCCGCCGCAGGCGCAGCGTCCAGTACAGAAACACCGCCCCCAGGGCCAGGGCGGCGGCGGCCACCTGCAGCGCCAGGGCGTAGTCCACCCCCATCTGCACCTGGATGTTCACATGGCGGTTGATGATCTCCTCGCGCTCCTGGGCGGTGATGGTCCGCACGCCCTTGTTCAGGATGCTTAAAAGCGCGGTGGGCTCCGTGCGGGCCACGCCCATGCCCAGGCCGTTGGAAAACTGCGGCAGCTGCCCGGCCACCTTGAGGTTGAACAGCCCCTCCTTGCGGATGGTGTAGGCCGCCACGATGAGCGAGCGCAGGGTCATGTCGGCCTTGCGGTCGTCCACCATGGTCATGGTCTCCGGCTCGGTCTCCACCTCGATGACGCGCAGGTTGGGGTAGGTGTCGCGCACGTATTCCGCAATGGCCGTGCCCCTGGGCAGCACGATGGTCTGGTTCTTGAGCCCGGCGGGCTCGGCGATGTAGGGGTGCTCCTCGCGGGTGATGAAGACGTTGGGGTCGTTCAACAGCGGTTCGGTGAAGCGCAGCCACTGCTCCCGCTTGGGCGAGGCGTTCAGAAAGCTCAGGGCCATGCAGCGCCCCTCCTGGGAGGCGGCGAGGCTCTCGTCCCAGTTCCTGGTGCGCACCAGCTCGAAGCGCAGGCCGGTGCGCTGGCCCACCAGCTTGATGAGGTCCGCCGCTATGCCCTCGTGCTCCCCCTGCTCGTTGATGCGCTCAAAGGGGGCCCAGTCCGGGTCCACGCACAGCGAGACCACCGGGTGCTGGCTGACGTAGCCGCGCTCCGCCGGGGTGAGGGCCGCCAGCGCCGCTTCCTGGCACTGGGCCGCATGCGGCGACAGGAGCGGAAGCATGAGCGCCAGCAGCGCCGCCGCGCAGAGGCGTGACGCCCGGAGCCCAGGCAACGAAATGGACCACGAACGAGACCTCAAATGGGACCTCAAATAGGACCACTGGCAAGCCCACAGGAGAGCTCTGTGCGGTGGCGGCATGGGGATTCCTCCTGGGTGTGGCAGCAGGCGGCGCGCCTGCGGAACGGGGCTGGGCATTATCACTACGTATCCGCAGCAAATGCCTCTGTCAAACCTTTGCGGTCCCCCGGCGGGGCATACGCACCTTGGCCTTTGCGTATTGCGGGCGCTGCGCCTTGCGGGTAAACACCCCGCCGGGAGCGGTGC
>JAVBYL010000143.1 GCA_030824035.1 Humidesulfovibrio sp. | reverse complement strand
CCTGGGCTTCTCGCCCCGGCTGGGCATCGGCAAGCCCTTCTGCGCGGCCAACGGCTACGCCTTCGACAACGCCACCGCCACCACGACTGACACGGGCGCGGGCATCATCATGAAGCCCGTGGCCAAACCCTTCGGCTCCCTGGCCATCATCCAGGGCCAGAATGACGCTGCCTTCACCCCGGAGGAGGCCCGCACCTTCGCCAGCCAGATTCCCGGCGCGCGCGTGGTGGAGCTGCCCGGCCAGGGCCGCACCCTCGCCGAGCCCGGCCAGTGGCGCGCGGCGATGCTGGAAACCCTCAGCGCCATCGTTCCGCTCAAGGCCGCTGGAGGCAAGGCGGCCAATGGCGCGCCCGTGGCTGGCGCCGATGTGGCTGGCGCCTATGTAGACGACCTGCCCCTGGTGGAGGTTCCGGCCCAGCACCCGGGCAAGACCCTGGCCGTCATCGTCACCGGCGACGGCGGCTGGGCGGGCATCGACCAGCAGATCGGCGACATCATGGCCCAGCACGGCGTGTCCGTTGTCGGTTTCAACTCCCTCAAGTACTTCTGGACCGCGCGCGAGGCCGACGAGATGGCCCGCGACCTGGAGCGCACCCTGACGCACTACGCCGCCAAGTGGGGCGCGGAGCGGTTCATCGTGGTGGGCTATTCCATCGGGGCCGACGTGATGCCCTTCATGGCCGGGCGCATGAGCAAGGCCACCAAGGACAAGCTGGCCGTAGTGGCCATGCTGGGCCCGGGCACGCACACGGAGTTTGAGTTCCGCCTGTCCAATTGGCTGACGGAAGAGAACCGCCCCGAGGGCCACGCCATGATCCCGGAGATGGAGAAGCTGCTGGGCCACCCGGTGCTGCTCATCTGCGGCACGGAGGAGGAAGGCACCCTGTGCCAAAACTACGCCGCGCCCAACGTAAAGAACCTGCTGCTCCCCGGCGGGCACCACTTCAACAAGGAATACGGCAAGATCGCCCTGGCGATACTGCACGAGGCCGGCATAGCCGCCAAATAGCCCAAGCGAATACGAGCAAGGAGCCACACGTGAGCGCGCCCGCACCGGCCAAGGCCAACCGCCTGGCCTACATCGACAACGTCCGCATCTTCCTGTCCATGCTTGTGGTGGCGCACCACGCGGGCCAGCCTTACGGCAGCGAGGGCTGGTGGCTGTTCCAGTCGCCCCTGCGCAACGAGTGGATCGGCCTGTTCTTCGGCGTCAACGAGGCCTTCTTCATGGGCCTGTTTTTCCTAATGGCCGGGTTCTTCCACCCCGGCAGCGTGGACCGCAAGGGCCCGGCGCGCTTCGTGCTCGACAGGCTGTGGCGCTTCGGCGTGCCCATCGCCGTCATGGTCCTGGGCGTCACCCCCATCTTTATTTACTACCACGCCGTGTTCTTCAAGCACCTGGTCTTCAGCTCGTACTGGGAGTTCTACAGCGGCGTGTACCTGGGCATTGCGCCCGCGCCCGCCGTTTGGACCGGGCCAGCGGGACCGAACCTCGAGTTCGTGCACCTCTGGTTCATCGAAAACCTGTTCATTTACGGCTGCGTGTACGCCCTGTACCGCGCCCTGGCAGGCAGCCGCGACACGGCCCCCACAGCCAGACCCACGGAGCCCATCAGCGCCGCCACGGCCTGGAAGTCCCTGCTGGCCCTGGTGCTCTGGCTCTCCGTCAGCACCTATCTCATCCGCATCTGGAAAAGCGTGGACGACTGGAAGGTGCTGCTGGGCTTCTGGGAAATCGAGTTCGCGCACCTCCCGCAGTACGTCACCATGTTCACCCTGGGCATAGTGGCCGCGCGGCGCAACTGGTTCAGCCGCTTTCCGGCCTGCGTGGGTTGGGTGTGGCTGTGGATAGGCGCCGCCTGCGTGGCCCTGTTCCTGGCCACGGGCCTTGGGCTCGACATCCCCTTCTGGAAGGGCGGCCTTTCCTGGGAGGCCACCATCCGCGCGGTGTGGGAAAGCCTGCTGTGCGTGGGCTTTTCCGTGGGCCTCTTGACCCTGACCCGCGAGCGCCTGCCGGGCCAAACGCCGCTGATGAAGGTGCTCTCGGACAACTCCTTCGCCGTGTACATCTTCCACGTGCCCGTGGTAACGCTGCTGCAGTACTGGCTGGCGGGCAGCAGCCTGGGCCCCGTGGAGTCCTTCCTGCTGGTGACGGCCCTCGGCATCGCCATCACCTTCCCGCTGGCGCACTATGTGTTGCGCCGCCTGCCGCTGCTCTCCCGCGCGCTGTAACCCGCAGCCAGTCCGGCCCTGCGCCCGCCTCCGCCCCGTCTCCGGCACGTCTTCGGCACGTTCCGGAGGCGGGGCGCGGCGCTGTGCGGTCCCCCTCACAAAAGTGTCGGGACTCCCTGGACAATATAGCCGATTTGCAATACGTAAAAAAACATGTTCTCCATCAATCAAACCACCGAACTACGTAAACGCACCACGCTGGCCAGCTTTGGCCTTGCGCCGCTTGCCTTGGCCATGGCTCTGGTGTTGGCCCTGGCGCTGCTGCCCTCACAGGCGCTATGCGGCCCCAAGAAACCCACGGGAAGCGCCCGCCAGGTGCTGCTGGTGCACAGCTACCACAAGGAATACCCCTGGAGCCGCCAGGTGACCAAGGGCGTGGAGCAGGCGCTCAAGGGAACGGGCGTGAGCATTGCCACCTTCTACATGGACGCCAAGCGCCAAAGCTCCCCGGCCCAACTGGCGGAGAAGGCCCAAGAGGCCCTGAAGCTCATCGAAAAGACGCAGCCGCTGGTGGTCATCGCCTCCGACGACGCGGCGCAGGAGTATCTGGTGGCCCCGCACCTCAAGGGGCGCGACAGGCCCCAGGTGGTCTTCTGCGGGGTCAACGCGCCCATGGAGAAGTATGGCTACCCGGCGGCCAACGTCTCCGGCGTGCGCGAGCACATGCACGTGCGCGAGGCCCTGGCCCTGCTCAAGCAGATCGACCCGAACATCAAGACAGCCTCCTTCATCACCGATGCCTCCGAAACCAGCGGCTACGTGGTGGAGGACATGCGCGACGACCTGCGCCAAGGCGGCCCCTTCGCCCTGCAGCTCAAGTCCGTGGACATGGTTTCCACGGTGCAGCAGTGGCAAAAAATGGTGCAGCGCAACCAAAGCCGCACCAATGCGCTGATGCTGGCCCTCTACCACTCCCTGAAGGACGAGCGCACAGGCCAGGTGGCCACGCCGGAGGAAGTGATGGCCTGGGCCCGCACGGCGGCCAAGGTACCCACCATGGGCCTGGTGGACTTCGCCGCGGACCACGGCGTGCTCTGCGGCGTGCTGGAGTCTGGCCACGAGCAGGGCTATCTGGCGGGCGGCATGGCCCGCGAGGTGCTGAAGGGCATTCCGGTGGGCAACCTGCCGGTGCGCATCAACAAGCGCGGGCTGGTGTTCATCAACCTGCAAACCGCCAAGCGCCTGGGCATCGCCGTGCCCTACCCCCTCATCGAGGCGGCGGGCATCCTGGTCAAATAGCCTCCCGCGCCCTGCGCGCCACGGGGCAACCCTCCGCTGGACAGCGGGCGCCCACTTGCACTACCATCAGTCCACGCCCCCTCCACCGGGGACCGTGGACGCCGGAACGCTGCCCCCCCTTCGTCCCCAACCATCCGGCAAGGACAGGCCATGCGACTGCACACACTGTTGTTCTGCGCGGCCCTCAGCCTGCTGCTCCCCGCCTGGGGCCACGCCCAGACGCCTGGGCAGCGCGTTCTTGTGGTGCACAGCTACAGCCCAGACAACGCCTGGACCGGCAAGATCGCCGCGGGCATCCGCGAGGGGCTCAAGGGCTCTGGCGCCAGCATCGAATCCTTCTACATGGACGCCAAGCGTAGGCCAGCCCCGGAGCAACTGCGCCAGGCGGCCCTGCAGGCCATGGAACGCATCGCGGCCCTCACCCCGCAGGTGGTCATCGCCGTGGACGACGCGGCCCAGGAGTACCTTGTGGTGCCGCACCTGCGCGGCCAGGCCGGGCCGCAGGTCATCGCCTGCGGGGTCAACGCGCCCTTTGCCAAATACGGCTACCCGGCGGCCAATGTTTCCGGCGTGCGCGGGCGCTGGCACTACCGCGACGGCTTTTCCCTGCTGAAGCAGATACTGCCCAAAATCCAAAGCGTGGCCTTCCTGGTGGAAGACACCGAAACCGGCGGCTACGCCGTGGCCGACCTACGGGACGACGCGCGTCAGAACGGCCCCTTCGCCCTCCGCCTGGCCGGGGTGGAGCGGGTGCGCACCTTCCAGCAGTGGCAGGCGCTCATCCGCCGCTACCAAACCAGGGTGGATGCCCTGGCCCTGCCCCTGTACCATGGGCTGAAGGACGAGCGCACAGGCCAGGTGGTTCCGCCGGAGGAGGTCATGGCCTGGACCAACTCCGTCAACAAGCTGCCCACCCTGGGCTTTGTGGACTACGCCAAGGACCACGGGCTGCTGTGCGGCGTGCTGGCCTCCGGCGAGGAGCAGGGCCACCTTGCGGGGCGCATGGCCGCCGCCGTGCTTTCCACGGGCCAACAGGCCGGAACCATGCCCGTGCAGGTGAACAAGCGCGGGGTGGTGATGGTGAACCTCAAGACCGCCCACCGGCTGGGCGTGGCCGTGCCCTACCCCATCATCGAGGCCGCGGGCGTCCTGGTCAAATAATCCGCCCACTGCCGGCTCCGGCCTCCACCTCTCTGGACAAAACAACGGTTCTCCCTTACTCAATGCGTAGTGACTGGAGAAGTCATCTTGCGTGGCCGTGGCCCCGCGGATGGTGATGTCCAGCCCATTTCGGCGGCGGCCCCCCACCCCGCCGAGCCTGCTGACCAAGGTGCCGGACATGCGTTCGCGTCTGCTGTTGCTGTTGCTCCTGGTGCTCCCGCTTCCGGTTGCGCTTTTCGCCGCGTCGGAAACGCCCGCGCCCCGTGTGCTGGTGGTTCAAAGCTACGATGCCGCGTACATCTGGTGCGGCCAGATCAACCGGGGCATCGACGAGGCGCTGAAGGGGAGCGGCGCGGCCATCGACGTGGTGTACATGGACGCCAAGCGCAACCAGGACCCCGCGCATTTGCGCACAGTGGCGGAGGAAATCCTGGAGCGCATCGAGCGCACCAGGCCCAGGGTGGTCATAGCCGTGGACGACGCGGCCCAGCAATACCTGGCCGCCCCCAGCCTGAAGGGCCGGGACTGGCCGCAGGTGATTTTTTGCGGGGTCAACGCCCCGCTGGCCAAATACGGCTACCCGGCCGCCAATGTTTCCGGCGTGCGCGAGCGCTGGCACTACCGCGATGGGTTCGCCCTGCTCCGCCGCATTGTTCCGGAGGTGCGGCGGGTGGCCTTCCTGGTGGAGGACTCCGAGTCTGGCGGCTACGTGCTGGACGACCTGCTGGAGGAACAGCGCCGGGGCCCGGCCATGGGCATAAAACTGGTGATGGCGGAAAAGGTGCGCACCTTCCAGCAATGGCAGCAGCTGGTGCGCAAGGCACAGCAAAGCGCGGACGCGCTGGCCCTGGGCCTGTACAATGCGCTCGTCGACGAAACCACGGGGCAGGTGACGCCCCCGGACAAGGTCATGGCCTGGACAAACTCCGTGAACAAGAAGCCCACCCTCGGTTTTTCCGACATCGCCAAACCGCACGGCCTGCTGTGCGGCGTGCTGGAGGCCGGGCACGAGCAGGGCCACCTGGCCGGAGGCATGGCCCGGCAGGTGCTGGGGGGCGCGCCCGCTGGCGAGCTGCCCGTGCGCGTCAACACCAAGGGCGTGGTGTTCGTCAACCTGCGCACGGCCAAGAGGCTGGGGGCGCATGTGCCCTTCAGCATCATCGAGGCGGCCGCCGAGGTCATCAAATGAGGAGGTTCTCCCTCCCCTCGCGGCTGAGCCCCGCCCTGGACCTGCCCCTGCTGCCGGTGATGACGGCGGTGTTCCTGGGGGTTCTGCTCAGCACCCTGGTGGCCTACCTGTACACCCGCCACACAGTGCAGGACCTGGCCGAGCAACGCATGACCCAGGACCTGCTGCACCTGGACCGCGCCCTGGATGCGCGCACCAAGAGCATGTTCTACCACCTGGAGCTGCTGGGCGGGGAGGAGATGATCCGCCTGACCCTGGAGGACTCCTACCTCGGCCAGTCCGCCCGCAT
>JAVBYL010000145.1 GCA_030824035.1 Humidesulfovibrio sp. | reverse complement strand
AGCCCCTGGGAACCCTTGTGCCGCAGGGTAATCCAGCCCCTTTACAAGACATAGCGTTTTGGTTTATCAGGCCCATTCGTTTGTATACGGCGAGATCCTGGCCGACCCCCATGGTTCGCGGATCTCTCACCCAGGAGACCCTTCATGGAAGCAAAAGACATCCAGTTCTTTCGGGACATGCTCAATAACATGCTCGAAGACATCCTTCAGAAGGGGCAGGCCACCATCGACGACATGACCGAGACCGTCGAGGTGTACGCCGACCCCGCGGACCGGGCCACTGCCGAGTCCGACAGAGCCTTCACCTTGCGCCTGCGCGACCGTGAGCGCAAGCTCATCAAGAAGATCCAGCAGGCCCTCACCCGCATCGAAGAGGGTGAATTCGGCGTGTGCGTCGACTGTGGCGAGGAGATTGGCATAGCCAGACTCAAGGCCCGGCCCATGACCACTCTGTGCATCAATTGCAAGAGCAAGCAAGAAGAAGACGAGATGGTCCGGGGCGACTAGCCCCGTTCGCCACCCGGGCGCACCCGCGCCTGGAGAACCCGCAAGCCCTTCGGAGGCCCGCAGATGGAAGCCAACTTCTTCCGCTGCCTGGCCCAGGAATTGGGCGCATCGCTCTGTGGCCGTCGCGTTGAAAAGGTTCATGGCCCCGCGCAGGATGTCCTCGTCCTGACCTTGCAGCCCCTTCGCCCCGGCGAGGGGAAAACGCATCTGCTCTTCCGCCCCGCCAAATCGGCCGGGCTTCTTTTTGTCTCGCGGGAACGCCCCGCCAACCCGCTCCAGGCCTCCTCCCGCGTCATGTGGCTGCGCAAGCGGCTGCAAGGCCGCCGTCTGCTGTCCTTCCAGGTCGACTGGCCCGGCCTGCGCCTGGCCTTCGCGCTTTCCCCGCGCACAGAGCCCGCCGCCGGGCAGTTCCTGGTGCTGGACCTCCGCGCGGAGCTCACCCTGGCCGAGGCCTTCCCCACTCCGCCGGAGCCCTCCTGGCCCGAGCTTTCGCGCATCCTGGACGAACCGGACATCTGGCGCGAGTTCCCGCAGCTTACCCCCAGCCTGCGCAAGCGCCTTGCCACCCTGGCCGCCGCCGACCCCACCCAGGCCCAGGCCCTGCTGGACCGCCTCCAGGCTGGCGCGTGCGAGGAGTTCTACCTGCCGCCCGCCGCTGCCGATGCCGCCTCGCCCCAGGCCAACACGGCCGAAATTACCCTGCGCCCGCCCCTGGTATGGGACGACGGCACGCCGGGACTGCTGCGCTTCGCCACCGCCAGCGAGGCCGCCACGGCCCATGGCGACCGTACGCTTTTCCCCCACTTGGCGCGGGCCGAGGCGCGGGAGGAACTGGACCAGGCCGGTGCGGCACGCAAACGCCTGCGCCGCCGCCTGGCGCAGCTCGACGAAGACGAGGCCCGCCACAGAAAACTTGCCGAGCTGGCCATACCCGCCGAGGCGCTGCAAACCGCCCTTTCGGCCATGCCCGCCACGCCCAGGGCGGAGTCCATCGTGCTGGAGCACCCGGAGCACGGCCCGGTCAACGTGCCCCTGGACCCGCGCCTGACTCCCCCTGAGAACATGGCGCGGCTGTTCCAGCAGGCGGCCAAGGGCAGGCGCGGCCTGCTCCATGTGCTGCGCCGCAGGGCCGATGTGCGCGAGGAGCTGGAAGGGGTTCTTGCCAGCGCCAGCGTGGAGCCCGTGTCGACCTCCCGGCCTCCGAAAGGCACACCTAAGTGCGCGGCGCCACCGCCAGCGGGCACTGCGTCCACCGGCCCCGCCCTGCTGCCCAAGCGGTACCAGGGGCTCGCCGTGGCGCTGTTCCGCACCTCCGATGGCTTCCTGGTGCTGCGCGGCAAGAGCCAGCAGGCCAACCACGAGATCCTGTCCAAGGCCGCCAGCCCCTTTGACTACTGGCTGCACGTGGCGGGCGGCCCCAGCGCCCACGTCATTCTGCGCCGTGAATTCCCGGACCAGCCCGTGCCGGAGGCCAGCCTGCGCGAGGCCGCCGTGCTCTGCGCCCTCAAGAGCTATCGCAAGGACGACGCCAAGGCCGATGTGCTGCTGGCCAAGGTCAAGGATGTGCGCAAGGTCAAGGGCGCGGCCATTGGCAGCGTGGCCGTGGACGAGGTGGAGCGCACCCTGCGCGTGGAGCTGGACCCTGCCCTGGAGGAACGCCTGGCCGTGCGCGTGGCCGAGGCCACGTCTTCCAGGCAGGGGGCTTCCAAGCACACGTCCGCAGCCAAAAAAACGCCGAAAATAAAGGGACGGGCCTAAGCCGCGTCCCCATCCATTCAGGCCGGTGGTCTCCCCAGATCACGCAAGCCTGTCAAATCCGCTCTTGTCCAGCATGGCCAGCACCATGTCCTTCTCCTGCTTCAACCTGCCGCGCACGCTGGCGCGCACGGCGTTGGTGGAGGAGCCGAACTGGTCCTGCCGCTTGGTGTACACCTCGCTCACAAGGGCCTGCTCGAAGTTTTTCACTCCGGTGGCCGCGCCGGGCCGCTTCAAAAACTTGTCGATGGCGGCATTGAAGATGCGCGCCGCGCCGCCAGCGCCATGCTGCACCGCGGTGCTGAACAGGGCCTCGCGCACGGCGGGCTTGGCGCTGTCGATGTCCACGCCGGTCTGCAGCAGGATTTTCTCCCGCGCGGGCTGGTAGTGGTCCTTTTTGATGAACTCGGTTTGCAGTTGCTCGAACCGGGCCGGAGCCTCCCCGGCGATCTTGGCCCACTCAGCGGGCATGCGCCCACGCGTGGAGCCGGTGTTGGCCGGGCCGCTCTGGCGCAGGCGCGCCGCCCAGGCGGGCTCGTGCTCGGACAGGAAATTCAGGAAGCGGTTCATGGTGCCCACGCGGGAGGCTATCTGGAACTTCCCGTAGGAGGTTCCGCCCGTGCGATCGTAGCCGATGGCCTCGATGCCCTTGTCGCCGGACTCGAACTGCGCGGCCAGCGCGCCCAGGCCCTCGGCCGTGGGATTGCGCGTCAACGCCCGCTCCGGCTGCGCCACAACGGCCTGCGGCTTGCCGGGCATGCCCTCTCCGGTGAGCTTGGCGATGGTGGTCAACGCGTCCATCATCATGCTGTCGGAGAACAGGTTGGTGTCCATGCCGAAGCTGGAGCCTTCCGCGCCCTGGGCATCGGCGTTGCCAGCGGCTATGGCCTGCCGGGCCATTTGCATCTGCGCCTGGAAGGCGATGGTTTTGGGGTCCGGAGCCTTGCCCATGCGCGCGGAAAGCGCACGCATGTCCACAGCGCCGCCGGCCTGGGCTTCCTTCAGAATGCGGACGGTGTCCGCCATGGTCGAGGTATCGTTTGACATGGGTCCCCTCCGATGTCGGGATATTGACCACGACACGGTATTCTGGAACCCACTAAGCACAGACCGGGCCAACGCAAAAAATACGCCAGCATTTTGGTGAGGTACGTCTTTCTTAGCCCGCCAGCAGCTGGGCCAGGCGCAGGTCGGCCCGCGCAAGCGCCAAGAGCTTGGCGTGGCCGGAGGGGAACGCCAGGGCGGCCAGCTCGCCCAGCTCGGCAAAGCGGCCTTCCGTGGCCTCGTGCAGGCGAAAGGCCGTGTGCGGGTTCTGCCCGGGGAGCGCCTCGCAAAAATAGCCGTGCATGGTCACGCGGTAGCGGGTGTAGCCGTAGCGCACCACGGCGATCTTCCCCACCGGCCGCACGCGCAGCTCGGTCTCCTCCCGAAACTCGCGCACCAGGGCCTCCTCCGGGCTCTCCTCCGCCTCCAGGCAGCCGCCGGGGAACTCCCACAGGCCGGGCCAAACGTCATCCGGTCTGCGCTTTTGCACAAACACGCGGCCCTGGTGCACCAGCACTCCGCTGGCCATGTTGATGCGGATGAGCTCCTTTTTGGGCGGCAGCACGGGCCGCTGGTTTACGGTTCCCCGCTGGCGCGCAAGGCACAGCTCCGCCACGGGGCAGGCTGCGCAATCGACGCGGCGCGGCCCGCAAATAAGCGCGCCCAGCTCCATGAGGGCCTGGTTGAAGGCGCGGGCGTTTTCCTGCGGCAGCAACTCCCAGGCGGCGGCCAGGATGCGGCGGCGGGTGGCCGGGGCGCTCACCGGGCCGCCCAGGTCCAGCAGGCGGGAGAACACGCGCTCCACGTTGGCGTCCACGGCGGGGCGCGGGTCGTTGTAGGCCACGCTCATCACGGCCCCGGCGGTGTACGGCCCCACGCCGGGCAGGGCGCGCACGGCCTCGTGGCTGGCGGGAAACACGCCGCCGTGCTCGTCCGTGATGATGCGGGCGGCCTTGCGCAGATTGCGCGCGCGGGAGTAGTAGCCCAGCCCCTCCCAGAGCTTGAGCACCTCGTCCTCGCTGGCGGCCGCAAGGGCTCCGGCATCGGGAAAGCGCGCCACAAAGCGCTCGAAGAACCCGACGGCGCGGTCCATCTGCGTTTGCTGCAGCATGATTTCGGAGATCCAGACCTGATAAGGGTCGAGGGTTCTGCGCCAGGGCAGATCGCGGGCATTGGCCGCGAACCAGCCCAGCAGCCGTGCGCGGAAGCCCGCAATATCAAAAACCCCGGCCAGGGGCGCCGGGGCCTGAGGCTGCGCTTTCGCCACCGGCCTATCCCTTGGCCTGATTGGCCACGGCCTGGGCGGCGCGGGCCACGGCCTCCGGGTCGCCCAGATACTCGCGGCCCAGGGACCGCAGCTGCTCGTCCAGGCGGTACACCAGGGGCACGCCCGTGGGAATGTTCAGCTCGGCGACCTCGTCCTGGTCCATGCCATCGAGATATTTGACAAGACCGCGCAGGGAGTTGCCATGGGCCGCCACCAGCAGGCGCTGGCCGGAGCGGATCTGCGGAGCCAGCACCTCGTGCCAGTAGGGCATCACGCGGTCGATGGTCACCTTCAGGCTTTCGCAGCGCGGCAGCTCATCCGGGGCCAGACCGGCATAACGTGGGTCGTGGCCGGGAAAGCGCTCGTCAGCCGGGTCCAGGGGCGGAGGCGGAACATCGTAGCTGCGCCGCCACTGGAACACCTGCTCGTCGCTGTACTGCTTGGCCGTTTCGGCCTTGTTCAGCCCTTGCAGCGCGCCGTAGTGGCGTTCGTTCAGCCGCCAGCTTGTCTGCACCGGCAGCCACATCAGGTCCATGCGGTCCAGCACTATCCACAGGGTGCGGATGGCGCGGCGCAGGTAGGAGGTGTGGCAGAGGTCGAAGGCGTAGCCGCCCTCCTTCAGCAACCGGGCGCCCTCCTCGGCCTCGCGGATGCCCTGGTCGGAAAGGTCGACATCGGTCCAGCCGGTGAAGCGGTTTTCCAGGTTCCACACGCTTTGCCCGTGCCGTATGAACACCAAAGTATACGCCATGCCTGCCTCCATGTTCGCGCCCCAGGGCGGGTTGCCGCAGTGCGCGCTGATGCGCCCGTTCGGTGCCGGCGAGGACCTTACTTCTTGCCCGGCTTCTTGGCCGCCTTGGGGTCGGGCTTCTTGCCCGCCTTGGCATCGGGCTTCTTGCCCGCCGCGTCCTTCTCCGAGGCTGCCGCGGGGCGTGGCGCGCTGGCCGCCGCCCGTGCCCTGGCCCGCTCCTCCGCCGCGCGCTTGAGCTCCGCCCGGCGCTCGGCATCGGCCTCGAACAGCTTCTTCTTCTTCCGCTCAAAGCTCGTCACGGTCATGAGCGAGGCCAACCCGAGGGAAAAAAGCGTCACGATGAAGACGAGCCCCTTCTGGAAGGCCCACTTTTGCGCCAAGATGCCGTCAACAACCCAGTGGTTCCCCAGCTTGGAGGAATAGAAGAAAAGCACGGGCAGGGTCAAGAGCGCCAGGATGAGCCCCACAACCTCAAGCCAGATGAAGCTCTTGCCCAGGATCATGGCGAAGAGCGTGCTATCGCGCACGATGCGCAGGGAAAGCAGGCGCTTGGAGAGCCCGACCAGACGCTCCTCCAGCTCCGGCAGGTTGCGCCTGGCCGCGCGAAAGTTCGCCGCGGTGCGCAGCTGCTGGGTCATTATCCAGTTGATGCGCTGGACGCAGAAGTTGAAATCGCGGTTGAAGTCGCGCAGAAGCTTGGGGAAGGGGAACCAGCCCGCCTCGTACTGGATGTCGCGCAGGCGCTGGGCGTAAATGCCCACACGGTCCTTGATGCGCTTGATCTCCTCGTCGATCTGCTTCTGCATCTCCTGGAAAAAGCCGCTCATGCCGCGCACCACTTCGCG
>JAVBYL010000177.1 GCA_030824035.1 Humidesulfovibrio sp. | reverse complement strand
GAACTCGCGACTGCCGTACTCGCAATTGCTGTTGCAGCCGACGCGGTAGCAGCCAGCGCAAAGGACAGAAGCAGCACGAGGACAAATATCCTCCGCACCATGCGCCCTCCTCCGGGCCTAATGGTATTCATGGTGCTACTTGTTCTGGCCACGCTTCTTCCACAGCTGCATTTCCTTCATCTTCTTGCGGCGCTCGCGCTGGAGCGACTTGCACACCAGGGGCATGCCCTTCTTGTAGCCGAACTTCTCGCGGTATTCATTGGGCGTCAGGCCATGGCTAGCAAGGTGCTTCTTGGTGATGATCTTGAACGACTTGTCGCACACGCAACAGCTGATGGTCTTCTCGCGCACGCACTTGGAAGGATCGCAGGACGCTTCTTCCTCTTCAGCCTGCACAACACCACCGGCGGCAATCTCTTGAATGCCACGGGTCAGTTTTCGAACCATGGAGACGATCTCTTCCTCCGTCATGGTCCGCACACTCGCCTGGGCCTTCACAATCTCCAGAGCTTCCTTCAGATAATCATCCATTCCGGGACTCCTTTCCTGCATGCACAGGTTCGTTCTGCAATTGCCGCCGCTGACTGCAGCATGTTCATTGTTAAGCGCTACCACCAGCGAACGTGTACGTCAACATCCTGGCCGATCTCTCATTACTGAAGTTAAAGCACGCAGGGAACACCACTCCTTGCGAAGCGTTCAGCAGTGGCCCGGCATGCTCATCAAAGCACCTGCAATGGCGTACCGCCAACAAAAAAAAGCGGGGCCGCCCTTTTGGAGCAGCCCCGCCATGCGGTGCAGGTATCTGGTGGACTATTTCTTCAGCCAGCTCATCATGCCGCGCAATTTCGCGCCCACAACCTCGATGGGATGCTCGGCGGCGAGGCGGCGGGTGGCGTGCATGTACGGCTGCCCGGCCTGGTTTTCCAGGATGAACTCCTTGGCGAAGTTGCCGGTCTGGATCTCCGTCAGGATCTTCTTCATCTCTTTCTTGGTCTCTTCCGTCACCACACGGGGGCCGCGGGTGAAGTCGCCGTACTCGGCGGTGTCGCTGATGGAGTGGCGCATCTTGGCCATGCCGCCCTCGTACATCAGGTCAACGATGAGCTTCATCTCGTGCAGGCACTCGAAGTAGGCCATCTCGGGCTGATACCCGGCTTCCACCAGGGTCTCGAAGCCCGCCTGGATGAGCGCGGTGCAGCCGCCGCAAAGCACGGCCTGCTCGCCGAAGAGGTCCGTCTCGGTCTCCTCGCGGAAGTTGGTCTCAATGACGCCGGAGCGCGTGGCGCCGATGCCCTTGGCGTAGGCCAGGGCCATGTTCAGCGCATTGCCGGTGGCGTTCTGGTGCACGGCCACCAGGGCGGGCACGGCGCCGCCTTCGGTGTAGGTGCGGCGCACCATGTGGCCGGGGCCCTTGGGGGCGATCATGATGACGTCGACATCGACGGGCGGCTTGATCTGGCCGAAGTGGATGTTGAAGCCGTGGCCGAAGGCCAGCACCTTGCCGGCGGTCAGCCCGGCCTTGACCTCGTTGTCGTAGATGATCTTCTGGTACTGGTCCTGCGCCAGGATCATGATGACATCGGCGCGCTCGGCGGCCTCACGGGCGCTCACGGGCTCGAAGCCGTGCTCCTTGGCCAGCTGCCAGTTGGCGCCGGCGGGGCGCTGGCCCACGATGACGTTGACGCCGGAATCGCGCAGGTTCTGGGCATGTGCGTGGCCCTGGCTGCCGTAGCCGATGATGGCCACGGTCTTGTCCTTCAACAGCGTCAAATCCGCATCGTTCTCGTAATAAACTTTCATTTCGACTCCTCTTTGATTCGCAGGGCAACGCCCCGCTTTGTTGACGGGGGGCTTGGGCAAGCGTTTGGCGCTAGCCCTGCGTGGAGCGCTTCATGGCCACCATGCCAGAGCGCGAGATCTCCTTGATGCCAAAGCGTGTCAGCAGCCCGACAATGGCGCTGATCTTCTCGTGGTTGCCCGTGGCCTCTATGGTCAGCTCGTCGATGCTCACATCCACCACCTTGCAGCGGAAGATGTCCACCACGCGCAGAATCTCCGCGCGGTTGGCATCGTTGGCGTTGACCTTGAGCATCACGAGCTCTCGTAGGACGCTTTTCATCTCCGTTAAGTCCACCACCTTGATGACCGTGATGAGCTTGCGCAGCTGCTTGACGATCTGCTCGATGATCTGCTCGTCGCCCTCGGTGGTGATGGTCATGACGGAGACGCCGGGGTCCAGGGTGGGCCCGACGTTCAAGGACTCGATGTTGAAGCCGCGGCCGGTGAACAGGCCGGACACGCGCGAGAGCACGCCCGGTTCGTTTTCCACGGTGACGGAAAGTGTGTGTCGCATGTGGTCTGGCCTCCTACACAAGCAGCATGTCGGTGAGGGAGGCCCCTGCCGGGACCATGGGGTACACATTCTCCTCCCGTTCCACGCGCACATCCACGATGACCGTGCCGGGCGTTTCCAGGGCCTGTTTCAGAATGCGCTCCACATCTCCCACTTCCGTGATGCGGAAGCCTGTGGCCCCATAGGCCTCGGCCAGCTTCACGAAGTCCGGCTGAGCGTCCATGCACGTTTCGCAGTAGTTCCTGTTGTAGAACAGTTCCTGCCACTGACGCACCATGCCCAGGTAGCCGTTGTTCAGGATGACGATCTTGACGCCCAGGTTGTTGCACACGCTGGTGGCCATTTCCTGGATGTTCATCTGGATGGAGCCGTCGCCGGCCACATCGATGACCATCTTGCCCGGGCAGGCGAACTGCGCGCCGATGGCCGCGGGGAACCCGTAGCCCATGGTGCCCAGGCCGCCGGAGGAAAGGAACGTGTTGGGACGCTTGAACTTGTAGAACTGGGCGGCCCACATCTGGTTCTGGCCCACCTCGGTGGCGATGATGGCGTCGCCGTTGGTGAGTTCGTACAGCTTTTCCACCACGTACTGAGGCTTGATGGTGGTCTCGCTCTGTTTGTAGGTGAGCGGATGCTCCTTGCCCCACACCTGCACCTTCGTCACCCAAGACATGTGCCCGCCCTCGAAGTCGTAGTCCTCCAGGGTGGGCTCCATCTCCTCCTTCAGGGCCTCCAGGGCCAAGCGGCAGTCCGCCACCAGGGGCACGTGCACGCTGACGTTCTTCTGGATGCTCGTGGGGTCGATGTCGATGTGCACCAGCTTGGCCATGGGCGCAAAGGTGCTCACCTTGCCGGTGACGCGGTCGTCGAAGCGCGCGCCCACCGCAAGCACAAGGTCGGCGTTGTTCACGGCCATGTTGGCCGCGTAGGTTCCGTGCATGCCCAGCATGCCCAGCCACAGCGGATCATCGCCGGGGAAGCAGCCCAGGCCCATGAGGGTGGCCGTCACCGGGATGTGCAGCTTCTGCGCCAGCCAAGTCAGGGCCTCGTGCCCCTTACTGGTGATGACGCCGCCACCGGCGTAGATGAGCGGACGCTCCGCCTCGCGGATGAGGTTCGCCACCTTCCTGATCTGCCCGGCGTGGGGCTTGTAGTTGGGGTTGTAGCTGCGCATCTTGACGTCTTCCGGCCAGATGAATTCGGTCTTCACCTGCATGACGTCCTTGGGCAGATCGACAAGCACAGGGCCGGGGCGCCCCGATTTGGCAAGGTAGAAGGCCTGGCGGATGACATGCGCGAGCTCGCGGATGTCCTTCACCAGGTAGTTGTGCTTGGTGCACGGACGCGTGATGCCGACGATGTCCACTTCCTGGAAGGCATCGTTGCCGATGAGCGGCGTGGGCACCTGCCCGGTGAGGATGACCACCGGGATGGAGTCCATATATGCGGTGGCTATGCCGGTGACCGTATTGGTGGCGCCGGGACCGCTGGTGACCAGGCAGACGCCGACCTTGCCCGATGCACGGGCAAAGCCGTCGGCCGCGTGGATTGCTCCTTGCTCGTGACGCACCAAAACGTGCTTGATCGACGAGTTGGGCAGTTCGTTGTAGATGTCGATGACGGCCCCGCCTGGGAAACCGAAAAGAACCTCCACACCCTCACGTTTCAGACATTCGAGAAGGATCTGAGCTCCGGTGAGCTCCATAATCCTAAGCCTCCTGTTGACGATACTTATCCAACAAGGCTTGCAGTTTCGTCTTTCCGGCAAGCTTCTTCTTCTTCAATTCCTTGACTTCCTGCTCAACAACAGGGCTTAGGAACGGCTTGCCTTCTAGCTTCTCGATCATCTTCTCGTATTCCACGTGCTGATGCCACAGAGCCTGAAGCTCAACATCCTGCATGGCGAACTTTTCAATAAGGGCGCGCTCTTGGGCTTCCATGCTCGACTCCTAGTGTTGGTGGTTGCCTGACGGACCAACCCTCAGCTTTCAACCGTGGGCCAGACCGGTTCCGCGTCAGTGTGCAAACGAAGCGTCTTGCCCCTGCTCGTGTGGCCCGCCTCCAGCGTTACCTGGCTGCGCTTAAGACCCAAAAGGGCCGCCACGAAATTCACCAAGGCCGTATTGGCCTTATTGTCCACCGCTGGGGCCTGGAGCCGGATCTTCAGGTTTTCCTGATGCAGTCCGACCACTTCCGTGCGCTTGGCACCTGGTTGCACCCAGATGCGCAAGAGCCAGTGGCCTTCCCCCGTTTTGCGGACGAAAACCGGCAGCGGCGCTGCCACGGCGGCTACTCCGCCTTGCGCAGGTACTTCAGCTTGGACTCCAGATTCTCCAGCCTCGATTCCGAGGGGTCGTCCGACTCCAGCATCCGCAGATGCGATTCAATGAGCCCGCGCAGCTGTATCTCGAACTGGCTGCGCTGACGCTTCAAATTTTCAATGTCTTCGTAAAGTTGCGCCAGGCGGTTATGCCCCTGCTGAACCATGCTCTCGGCCTTGGCCCTGGCCTCGTCCAAAATCAGCTGGGCCTCGCGGTTGGCGCCCACCTTGATGTCTTCCACCATCTTCTGGGTGCTCATGAGGGTGTCGCGCAGGGTTTCATCCCGCTGGCGGAACTCGTCCACCGAGCCCTCCATGCGCTTGACCTTCTTGATGAGCGTTTTGCGCTCCTCGGCCACGGCGCCAAGCATCTCGGCCACCTCGTGCATGAGCTGGTCGACCTCGTCCGGGGCGTAGCCCCACATTCTCTTGGAGAACTTGCGGTTCAAAAGGTCGATTTTCGAGATGGTCACGGCCGCCCCCCTGCCCCTAGGCCCCAAGCATGCGCATGGACATGCTCATGTCGAACACGAGCTTGTCCAGCAAAGCGTTGATGATCTGGATGCCGAAAATGACCACGAGGGGAGAAAGGTCCATGCTGCCGAGCATCACAAAGGGCATCCAGCGGCGGATGCGCAGGTAGACCGGGTCGGTGATGCTGCGCAGGAAGCGCACGATGGGATTATAGGGGTCCGGGTTGACCCAGGTGAGCAGGGCCGAAGCGATGGCCGCCCACATATATACCGTCAACAGGGTCGAAATCAGCTGCAGGAGCTTCACCACGACGATCATCAAATAGGACATGCACCCTCCACGTTTGGGGGCCGCCGAATCTTGCCGGTGGCCCTCCGTGTGCCTCTTTCTTGGCACACCCCCGGCGAAGAATCAAGCCCTTAAGGATGCGTGGAATGCTCCGGCCACGCTTGAACAAGGGCCGCCTGGAGCATGTGGAAATCCGGTATGTGCAAATCCGCCACCAGGGCAGGATTCTTGTACGCCCAGAAGGTGACCCCGGCGTTTCTGGCCGTCTTCTCGTCCACGGAGGAATCACCCAGAAAGGCCACTTCGTCGCGCCCAATGCCCCAATCCGCCAATATGGTGTTCACGCCCTCCGGATCGGGCTTGGGGTTGGTCACCGTGGCCGAGGTCATCACGGGGTGGAAGAACCCCTCCATGTCCAGGGTGCTCAGCACCAGGGGCATGGTGTCCATGCGGTTGGTGTTGACCCCGAGCAGGAAGCCGCCGCCCCTCAACCAGCGCAACAGGCGGCGCACCCCGTCCTCCCGGCGCAGGTAGGGCAGGATCTCGCGATAATCCAGCTCCAGCCGGTAGGCCACGGCGGCCTCGTACAGCTCCGGCGGCACGATGCGCCGCAGGGACTCAAACACGTTCAGCACGTGGGTGGCGTCGGCTTCCTCCTTGCTCATGGGCGGCAGGTTGAAGTGCTTGCGGTACTGGTTGTAATACGCCGTGTTGGCGGCGTAGGAGTCGATGAGCACCC